>DURF01000002.1 GCA_012837395.1 Acholeplasma sp.
GAATTAGATGATCAAATTACTAGCTTTGAATTAGCATTTATTGAAATATCAGAAATAGCCAAATCAAAAAGAGCAATGTTTATAATGTTAAATGGCAATAAAATTTCTGATTTTTCACACGAACAATCACGTTACGGGACACTTTTCAATGAGTTTGGATTCTTAGTTGCAAGACTTGAAAACTCAACTGAAATTACTGGTTCACACGGTCGCGAAATAGGTTATGAAGCAATCGATGAAATTAATCCGGAAATTATCTTTTTAATGGATAGAGCTAGCGTAGTCGAAGGAAGTAGTAGTGATAAATCATTTTTAGAAGATCCGATATTAAGTGATGTTTATGCAATAAAAAACAACTTAGTTTTTGATTTAAACGCTGAGGCTTGGTATACTGTTACGGGCGGAATAAGCGCAACAAAACAAATGATTAAAGACGTAAGTGCTTTTATTAATAAATAAATATAGTTTTTGTTGACAAAAACTTTTAAAATTGATAGAATTGTAATGTTATGGAGGGATTTTCATGTTAATTTTCGATTGGTTAACATTAGTAGTAGGTATACTATTAATAATCGTTGTATTATTACAACAAGCAGATGATGACATTAAAGATGCATTCAGTGGTGAAAAATCTGAGTTATTTAAAAATAGAAAAGTACGTGGTTTTGATTTATTTATGTTAAGATCAACAACCGTTTTAGCAGTATTATTTGTTGCTTTTATTATAATTGCTAACGTAATGCAATCAAGAGTCATATAATATAATTAAAAATAGCGCGATGCGCTTTTTTATTTTTAAGGTGAAGAATGTGCAAAGATATATTTTAAATAATGAAACGAAAAAATTTAGTGAAAATGATATCCATCACATTAAAAATGTGATGCGAATGAAAGAAAATGATTTAGTTGTTGTTTGTTATGAGAATCAATGTTATCAAGCTAAATTAATATTTAATGATAATAAAATTGATTATGAAATAATTAAAGAATTACCTAAAAAAGATACTCTTGATATTACATTAATTCAAGGGTCTTTGAAAGGTAGTAAAATTGAAACAACTATTAAATACGCAACTATTTTTGGAGCAAGAACAATTATTATTACTGAATTTGAAAGAAGTATTGCTAAACTTAAAAATAGTGATTATAAACTAAATCGTTATAATCAAATCGCAAAAGAAGCAGCAGAACTTTCTAAAAGAAATAATATCACTAACATTGAATTTGCAAACAATTTATCTAAAATTGATTATGGCAAATATGATTTAGTTATACTTGCTGATGAAGAAGAAAAAGAGCTAACTTTATCAAACTTAGATTTATCGAAAATAAAAAGTCAAAAACTAGCAATCATTATTGGTCCTGAAGGTGGAATAACTAATAATGAAAGAAAGTTATTAGAAAAACAAAATGTTGAAAAAATAACTTTAGGTGAATATATTTATCCAGCTGAAATAGCCAGTCTAAAACTTTTAGCGAATTTATCTCATATTAGTTTTGACAATTAGTAATTATTAATATATAATAAACAAGGATATCAAAAGATATCAAGTTAGTATTGAAAGGAGGGTCGACATGGCCAAAACAGTCGTCCGTGACACAGAAACAATTGAAGATGCATTACGTCGTTTTAAAAGAGATGTTTCTCGTTCAGGTACCCTCGCAGAAGCTCGCAAACGTAAATATTACGAAAAACCAAGTGTTGTAAAAAAAGCACGTCGTAGAGCAGCTAAAACAGTAAATAGATAATCATTGAATTATTAAACTTAAAAACACCAGTAAAACGGTGTTTTTTTAGTCTTACTTGTAATCATATTATATTCATAATATGGTATAATTAACAATGGGAGTTGGATAAATGAAATTAAATGTAAAAATTGATCATCATGATGTTATTGCTAAAATAGTTGGTCCACAAGATCGAAACTTAAATGTTTTAAAACAATATTTTGGTATTAAAATTTCAATTAATGAAAATGAAATAATAACTGATGCTAATAAAACAACTAAAACTATTTTAGAAAATGTCTTTAAAACTGCAATTAAGCTTGTTGAAAATAATGTTGTTTTTAATGAGCGTGATTTAATATATATTATTAAAGTTTTAGAAGATAAAGGTAGTGCCAATGATATTATTAGTCTATACGAAAATAGAAAATTAGTTGTAGTTGGTAATAACGGTAAACCAGTATTTCCTAAAACATTTAATCAAAAAGATTATTTAGATAAAATGGAAAAACATGATTTAGTCTTTGGTGTTGGTCCAGCAGGAACCGGTAAAACTTATTTAGCAGTTGCTTACGGAGTCTCACTTTTAAAGGCTAATAAAATTAGAAAAATAATTTTAACAAGACCAGTTGTTGAGGCAGGTGAAAGCCTAGGGTTTTTACCAGGTGACATTAAAGAAAAAATCGATCCATATTTAATTCCACTTTATGATGCGCTATATGAATTTTTAGGTAAAGAAACTGTTGATAATTTAATTTTAAAAGGAGTTATTGAGATTGCGCCACTTGCTTATATGCGTGGTAGAACGCTAGATAATGCTTTTGTAATATTAGATGAGGCACAAAACACAACAAGTGTGCAAATGAAAATGTTTTTAACTAGATTAGGTTTTAACTCTAAAATGTTAATTACAGGCGATCCAACACAAATTGATTTAAGAAATAATCAAGTCTCAGGTTTAAAAGAAGTAATTAGAATACTTAAAAACATGGATGATGTTAAATTTACTTATTTTGAAAAAGTTGATGTTATTAGAAATCCATTAGTTCAAAAAATATTGGAGCGATATGAAAATGAAAGTTAATTTCCATAATCAAACAAACGAAGATGTTAAAGAACATATTAAAGTTATTAAAAAAGCTTTTAGAAAAATAAAAAATAAAAATCAAATGGAAATTATCTTTGTTAGACCTGAAACCATTAAAGATTTAAATAAGACATATCGTAATATTAACGAAGAAACCGATGTTTTAAGTTTTGTTAATGATGAAGAAGAATCAAAATCATTAGGCGATGTCTTTATTAGTCTTAACAGAGCTTATGAACAAGCCGAAAAGTTTGGTCATACCATTAAAAGAGAAATTGCATTTTTAGCGGTACATGGTTATCTTCATTTAATTGGTTATGATCATGAAACAAAAGATGAAGAAAAAATTATGTTTGCTAAACAAGAAGAAATCTTAAATAAAGCAAAGATAACAAGGGAGTGAATTGTTTTGAATAAAATTGAAGAAGCTAAAAAAGCAATGGAAAAAGCCTATGTTCCATATTCGAAATTTAAAGTAGGTGCTGCAATTGAAATGACAGATGGTACATTTATTCATGGAGCGAACATTGAAAATGCATCATACCCTTTAGGAAATTGTGCGGAAAGAAGTGCACTTTTTAGTGCATATAGCCAAGGATATAAAAAAGAAGATATTAAAAGTATAACAATAATTGCTAATAGCGATAAAGCAATTTCACCTTGTGGAGCATGTCGTCAAGTAATGTATGAATTAATACCAAAAAATACTAAGATTACTTTAACTAATTTAGAAGGAGACATTAAAGAAACTACAATTGATGAACTACTTCCTTACGGATTTGATTTAGATCATGACTAATAATTTAAAAACAAAGTCAGGCTTTGTCGCAATTGTAGGTAGACCTAATGTTGGAAAATCAACATTACTTAATACAATAATTGGTGAAAAAGTTGCCATTACTTCTAATAAACCACAAACAACAAGACATAGAATATCAGGTATATATACAAAGGATAATAGTCAAATAGTTTTTATTGATACACCGGGTATGCATAAAGCAAAAGATTTATTAAATAAAAGAATTGATAAATTAGCAGTTAGTGTTTTAAAAGAAGTTGATGCAATTTTATTTATTGTTGATAAACCTTTTGGCTTAGCAGAAAGTCATATTGTTAGTTATTTTGAAAATATAAAGGTTCCAGTATTCTTAGTTATTAATAAAATTGATGAAATAAATTATAATAAAGTAAAAATCGATGAAATGATACTATCATATATTAGTAAGTACAATTTTGCTGGTGTTTATCCAATCTCAGCAATAAATGATGAAAATATTAATCATTTACTAAATGACTTACTAAATAGTTTAAATGAAGGTCCTTTTTATTATCCAAAAGAAAGTATTAGTGACCAAAGTGAAACAACAACAATGTCGGAGTTTATTAGAGAAAAAATTTTAATACATACTGAAGAAGAAGTCCCTCATGCGGTTGCGGTTGCAATTGAAAATTTAGAGTATAATGAGGAATATAAAACATTAGATGTTTCAGCAATTATTTATGTTGAAAGAAACTCACAAAAGAAAATCTTAATTGGTAAAAACGGTGATAAATTAAAAACAATTGG
The DNA here is from genome assembly GCA_012837395.1 of Acholeplasma sp. Lineage (GTDB taxonomy): Bacteria > Bacillota_I > Bacilli_A > Acholeplasmatales > Acholeplasmataceae > Haploplasma. The sequence continues at coordinate 4,383 of DURF01000002.1, forward strand.
TACTGAAGCAAGAATTGATATAAATAATAAGTTTAACACTAAAACACATTTAACTTTATGGGTTAAAGTAAAAAAAGATTGGCGAAATCAAATTTCAGATTTAAACAGATTTGGTTATGGTAATGAATAAATTAAATGGTGTTATTTATAAAACTCAACCCTATAAAGAAAACTCAAGACTCTTACAAGTCTTTACTAAACTAGGTAAAGTTACTCTAAATGCTAGAGGGAGTCAAAGAATTAATAGTAGTGATCGAGTTATTGCTCAGTATTTAAATGAAATATCTTTTGAGTATAATACTTTTAAGTCTTTTTTAAGTTTAAAATCAGCAAAGTTAATTAATGACTTTGATGAAATTAAAAAAGACTTTAATAAAACTAAAACAGTAAGTCTTGCTTTAGAATTAATTGATAAAGTCTTAATTGATGAAATATATAATGAAAAGATATATGAACTCTTAATTGAAACACTTTATAGTAGAAACTTAGAAACAGCAAGCTTAAGCTTCGCATTAAAAATGTTATATTATTTAGGATATGGCATGAATTTAAAAAGTAACGGTAATAATATTATAGGTACAAGCATTACTAAAGGTGGTATTGTTTATGAAGGAGAAAGATTTTCAATTGATTTGAATGTTGATGAATCAATTTCTTTATTAAAACTTACATATTTAAAAATTAGTGAAGTAATTGAAATTGATGAGCTACATTTAAAAAGTATTAAAAGATTTATATATTATTATTATGAAAATAAAATGGATTTAAAATTAAACGCATTAAAATGATGAAAGAAGAGGAAGAATTAATAATGACTTTTGAAGATTTAGTAAAATACGCAAGAACAACAGGCTTTGTTTACCAAGGTAGTGAAATATATGGAGGCCTTGCTAATACTTGGGATTATGGCCCAATTGGTTCACTTTTAAAACAAAATATTAAA
>DURF01000030.1 GCA_012837395.1 Acholeplasma sp.
GTTGTAAGTGAACCAAACCAGAAATTGAAAGCTCTACCTGTTTGTAATTCATTAATTTGATATTCTATGGTAATAGTTGTCCAATCTGTTGTTATTTCATGATCGATATATCCGTTGCTTAAGCCCATGTGCTCAAACGCAGTTCTTAACAATCTTGCATCATCAGCTTTAGCTTCAAAAGTAACCGTATATTTACCTGGTAATAAATTAATTCCACCAATACCCAGGCCTGTTCTCCAGTCATCAGGTGCAATTTCAACAATTTCCACCGAAGTAATTCCTTCTTCACTAGTTATTAAAATACGTCCTTCACCGTCAATATCAGTTAAGAACCAACCACCATCTTCAACTTTCATATCCATTGGACGATCCCATGGTTGTGCTACTGTTATAGTTCTTACAACAGTTGCTTCTAAACCTTCTGAATCTTCAACTTTATATTCAATCTTATAAACACCTGCTACTGCTGGTAATTTAAATTTATCACCTTCTGAAACATCTGTATAAATAACATCATCTAATGTTAACATATCACGATCATCTGAAACTGTAACACCTTGTAATATTAAGAAGTTTTCTTCACCTGGAAGTAAGTATACATCGGTTGCTGTTAATTCTGGTGCTTGATTTTCTAATTCTGGACCAGCAACAATTTGGACATTACTAATAAATACTTTTCCTGCTACTTTTCCTAACTCTTCGTTAATATCTTCACCATACATATCTAAAGTAAAGTTACCGAATGCAAATTGTAATTCAGCACCTTCTGCATCACCTTTTACAAAGAATTCTTTTTCAATAGTTTGTGGTGTATCATTAATAATGAACGCATTTTTCTCACCAAACGCTTTACCACCCGGAATATTCCCACCTTGAATTTGATAATTTATATATCTTTCATTTTCAGCTGATACTGTGAAAATTAATTTGTATGATTCAAACGCTTCTAACTCGATTTGTTTGAATGCTAATTGGATTGCCCACCATTGATTATCATTTTCATCTACTTCTTTAATATCAATAACTGCCTTACCATCTTCAACACCATATTCAACATCATAACCTTTTGAGTCATCATACCATGTTGTCCAACCGTTTAATCCGTCTGAAAAATCACCATTAACAAGTCCGCCCAGACCTTTAACTGTAACAACTCTTCTTTTTGAAGTTACTTTTTCTGCTGAGTTTGTAACTGTATATGTTAATTCATACTCTCCCGCTTTATTAACATCAACAGTACCTGTAATAACAATAGCGCTTGTTAAGTCGCCATCAACTTCGTCAGTTGCTGTTACTCCTGCTTTTGGATCAAATGTTTCACCAACCATAATTTCAACTGCTTCAACCCCGTTTAAAACCGGAGCTTTAGCTTCGTCTTCATCGCCTTCATTGTTCTTACATGCGACTAATCCTAATCCCAGTAACAACACCATTAACAATGTAAATACTTTCTTCATTTTTACTTCCTCCTTTTTATTTAAATTCTATTTTTGTAATTAACTCTTCTAACATTAAAGATATATCAATATCTTCATCTGTTTGGTCACCAACTTTTAATTTTGATATATTAAATGCAATATAATCAAACTCTTTATAATTTAAATCCTCTAACAAGTTAATAGTTCCTGTGAAATTAGATGATCTTTTTTCAACTAAATAATTTCCTTTGTTATCATAATTAACAAAAATAATTCTAATTTGATATCCTTTTTCAACAACTATTTCAGTTTTATTTTTTAACTCTATTGATTCTTTACTCAAAACATTTGATGCCGCAAACGTTTTACTAAATGCATTTGTTCCTGGTGTAATAGAAGTTTGTTTATCATTCCAATAACCTGATGTGAAAAACAAAGGTTCATCAACATGATTAACATCAGGTAGAACTACTTCTTCATATTTTGCAGGCATAATTTTTAATTTGCTTGCGACAAGCTTGATATCTTCAATTACTGGTCCACCAATTTGTTGCAAGTTAAATGAGAAATAATTTGCTCCTGCTAACATTTCAGCATCAACTACAATTTCATTTTGTTGATATAAATTACTTGTTCTAGAAGTAACTTTAAAACCTATATCGGTTTTATCTAATCTAATAAATCTAAATTGATAACCTTCTTCTAACTTTATTATTGCGCCAACACCTATTTGTTCTTTAGGAATAGGGTGGGTTGTAATAAACTTGTTGTGAAGTGCATCTGTTTTAGGGGAAATGCTAGTTGCATTATTATTCCAAAAACCTAACATATAATTTACTTTTAATTCACCGTTCTCATTAATTAATAATAACGAACCACTCGGGCTATATAATTTAATCTTTTCTGCTACTTCAGAAACCTCATTTGTTAGATCAACATTATTACCTTTATAAGCAATGTTAAACGAAACATACTCAGCATCTCCAATTAACTCTTCATCAATTTCTATTACGCCCGCCACATTAAAGTTCTCACTTCTACTTGTTACAGTTAATACTTCGTTAATTTTTTTAAATCTAATAAATCTAAATTGATATCCATCTTCTAAAACAACTTTAGATCCAACAGGCAACACTCCAACAGGAATTGGTTCTACTGCAACAAATTTATTATGTAATCCATCAGTTTCGGGTGAAATACTAGTTGCGTTGTTATTCCAAAAACCTAATTGAGCAGAAAAGTTTACCGGCATTCCTAAATTATCTGGTATTTTTGGCAACTCTCTTTCTGGCTCTTCATTATAAATCGACTCTGTAATTTCTAACGGATTTAAAAACGCGTTATTAACCGCTTCAAAAGCAACCAACACATCTTCTTCTAATAAGCCATTTGGTACAAAATCAATCGTTTCGAATGAAACTTCAAAATTAGTTAAAGCTTTAAAGTATGTTAAAGCTGCAATGTACCTTCCCAATGGATCGGTTAAATGATAACCATCCCTTGTTAAATTATCACCAATATACGAAGTTCTTGCATTTTGTACAGCAATCCCACTCGGTATAACTAAATTTACATCTTTATTATTATAAACCTTTTTATACAACGTATCTTTAATCATTTCTAACATTGTTGCCTGATTTTTATCATAATTAGCAAACCCACTATGATTGCTTGATTGATCATAAGCCCAAGTCATATGCCAACCAATTAATACATCATCATTAGTTGTATTATCTTTTGCCCAACTTATTAATGTATTTAAATAGTTTTTATATTCACTCGCTAATCCACTAAAATGACTAGCTTGTTGAAAAGTAATTAAATCCCAATCCTCATCAGCAATTACATCACTTAGTTTTGCACTACCAATAGATATCATTTGTGGTCCTACATATTTTTGATATGTATAATTCGGTCGATCACCATTTAAATTTTCAACATGTTGTCTTAACTCAGATCCACCAATATACATATTAGCTACAATTATATTTTCATTATCTATGCCATACGAATGAGCAATACTCCATAAATATTTATGAGCGTCTTCTGAAAATCTATTACCTATTGACAACACCTTAAAAGTGTTATTATAATCAGTTTCAACTTTTTTCCACTTAGCATATAGTTTCATAGCTCCGGTAACATAATCATTTTCAAAATCCCAAACTTGTGTAAACTCTTCATCTTTATACCATCCATTAAATACATACCCTTCTTTTTCTGGAAATGCTGGCGCTTGTAGTAAAAACGACTCTTCGTATTTAACTGGATCAATTACACTTCCACCTTGTGTATCAAAGACAACTAAATCATCTTCTAAAACTGGTGGTTCTTTTTTATTTCCACATGCCACTAATAAAATTATTAGTAATAAAATTGACATGAACCCTAAAATTTTCCTCATGCATTTTCTCCTTTTCGAGAAATTCGAAACGTTTCGAATTCTCTCACACTTATATTATAATTGAAAACGGTTACTTTTTCAATTGTTTCATCTAACTTTTTTAATTTTTTTATTAATTAAATCCTAAAACTTCAAGTCCATTAATTACATTTTCATTTTTCATGAAATTATTCCAAATAATTTTAGAGAAATAATTTTCTATCATTAAAAACGTTATTCCTTTATCAATTCCAATATAATCACTTGCATACCATGGAGTAACACTAGCTATAATTGGATTATAAGAATCATCATTTGGTCCTAAATTATAAGAATCCTTAAATCCGTATTCTCCCCATAGTTCTTCTATCTCTTTATAGTGGTTTGCGGCATTGACTGCTTCTTTTTCTAAATAATTTATAGAAGCAAGCGCTGCATAAGGTGTTATTGTTCCGTTGTGGACATTGTTTTTAGCAGGTCCTCCACCAAAAGCTAAATAACCAGTTGGACCATCTCCTGCTGATAGACCCCAACTATTTTCACTATATGTTTTATATTTGTGGCTTTCTTCTATAACATAATTATAATGAGCCTTAGTAGCTAAAATCGAGTTTTCAAACCAATTGGTCAAATCAAGATCAACCATATTTCTAAAATCAACAAACGCATGTGAAAACTGATATTGGAAAAGCGAACCATTATAAGTATATATAAAGCTTTCATCTGTTTCTTGGTTATGGTATGTATAACTTCTATTTGAAATATCTTTCATTTTGTAATACATGCTACGGTCTGTTGGATAAGTCTTTGATCCAGCAGCAAGAACATATAGTATCAATTGCTCTGAAACATGGTCCCATGCACCAGAAAAGCCGTGTTCTGGACTATATCCCATATAAAACATATTTGTATTTGGATTAATATAAAAGTTCCAATTAATATCATCATATATTTCGTTTACTTTATCTAATACTTCGCCTTCAAAATATTCACCCGCTACAATTGCTCCTGCTAACATTAATCCCGTATCAATAATTGATACTTCACTACCAGGTGATCTAAGTCCCGTTGAAATATTTACAAAATGATAATAAAAACCTTCTGTTCGCTCTAACTTTAATAAAGTATCAAGTGTTCCATCAACTCTTTCAAAACCTTCTTCATAACTAATCCAACCATTTTCTACAGCTGCTGGAATTGCTGCTAAAGCAAACCCTACTGCAGCAACACTGGATAAACTAGGGTTTCCTGGATATCTATCTCTAACCAAACCATACCCATTAGATTCTTTATTAGTGTTTGCTGCTTCCCATAAATAATTAAAAGATAATCTATGTTCTTCTTTAATAACATCTAAATTTAATTCTTTTTGATTGTTTTTACAACTAACTAAAACAATACTTATTAAAACTAAAATTAATGTTGTAAATATTTTTTTTGTTTTATTCACCTGTAATACCTGCCTTATCTATACCTTCAATAAACCATCTTTGTAATACAAAGTAGACTAACAACATCGGTAATATAATTAAAATTGTTGCTGCCATTCTAATTGCTTCATTTGCATACATTGAATTTCCACCACCAATAACTGAATTATATTCAGACACAAAGTTTGCAAGACGCATTTGAAGTGTTTTAAAACTTTCTCCTAAAAATAAGCTTGAAATATATGTTTCGTTCCAATACCAAACAAATGAAAATAAAAATGTTGTTATAAATGATGGTATTGATAAAGGTACAGCAATTTTAAAATATTTGTAAAAATTGCTTGCTCCATCAATTTCAGCAGCTTCATCTAAGACACTTGGTATCATTTTATAAAATTGATAAAATATCAAAACAAATATTGCCGAATTTAGCCCTTGCCCAAATGTTGCCGGAACAATAATTGACCATATTTTACCTAAAATATTAAAATCATTAAATAAAACATATTTTGGAATCATTGTTACTTGTGGCGGAATTATATAAGTTGCAATTAATAGTCCCATTAATGTCTTTTTAAACGGAAATTCATATTTAGCAAAACCATAACCAACAAGCGATGCAATTATCGTTTGAATAATTGCAGGAAGCAATGTAACTAATAAACTCATCCCTAATGTTTTAAAATAATCAAGCGTTTTAAATGCGTCACGATAATTTTCTAAAAATAATGATGTTGGAATTCTATTAACCATTGGGTTTAATAAATCAGCTAAACTTTGAAAACTATAACTAAGCATATGAAGAATCGGATATAAGTAGACGAAACCAATTATGATTAATAATAAATAAATTATAGTTTTAAATACTAATCCATCAGTTAATTTAAAACCTAGTAGTTTTCTTTTTATTGAAGACCAATTTTTAACCATAATTCAATCACCTCTTTTCCTTTTTTTCACGTTTATTACCTAAAACAAGTGCGGTAATCACTAGTAAAACTACAATAACAATGAAATAAATCCAAGCAAGTGTACTGGCATAACCATACCCTTTATCAGAACTAAACATAACGCCCGAGGACTGAATATATGTAATAATTTCATTGTTTGAGAAAGTAGCAAGCATTACAATTGTATAAATTGCTGATACAAAAATAATGCTCTTAAGTGATGGAAGTGTTATTTTCCAAAACTTTTCCCAAGGTGATGCTCCATCAATTTCAGCTGCTTCATAAATTTCTTTACTTAGTTTTTGAAGTCCTGCTAAAAACAACACAATTTGTACACCCGAAAACCATAAAATCATAATCATTTCCGAAAACAAACTACTTAATGGTCTTGCAATTACCATTGGTAAAAAACCACTTAATACTTCTAACATTCCTAAATCTTCAATAATTGGTACTGACCCAGCTCCTTGATTAAGAAGTTCATTAATAACTGGTCCTGAAGCAATTACAACCGGAAGGAAGTAAATTGCTCTAAAGAATCCTCTTAGTTTAATTTTTTGGTTTAACATCATAGCAATAATCATTGCTATTGTTAAAATGATTGGTACATATAAAATCATTTCAAAAACAAACTCTTGAATCATTCTTAAAAACTCTAAATCTTGCGTAAAAATTGTTAAATAGTTATTAAAACCGACTCCAACGGTTAATATTCCTTGTGCTCCTGAGATTGTTACCTTTTGGAAACTAAAGATTAATGATCTTATTAAAGGATATGCAGCAAGAACAATAAATCCTATTAACCATATACTTATAAACATATAACCAGCTAATGCATTTCTTCTTTTATTAGTTATTTTAATTTTTAACTTGTTGAAAAATATCCAATAGCCCGCCTCTTTACGATATATATACTTCATACTACCACCTCATAAGAAACTGGTTTTATTGTAATACCATCAATAACATAATTGTTTTCTGAGTAATTTACATATATATCTACACCATTACTATAACTATTTTTTACTAAACCAATATCTAATATTTCTCTTTTTATTACACTGCTACCGATAACATTATTTAAAGCTTCATTTATATAGTTATATTGTTCAATAATTGTTGGTTGCCAATCAATAAACCTTGATGTATAAATATTGTTTGACTTAGTATTTAAAAGTAGGTTTGAAGACTCATAAGTAATATAAAACGAAGGATATATATTATAATCAATCATTCTTAATACTTCATTTGATGTATTAGAAAAGAAATTACTACTTCTTCCATATACAATCTTTTCTGATAAAACAAGCGGTATAAAAGGGACTGTATCATTAAACTTAGCTTGATTACTACTATAAAGCGCAATATCATAAATAACATCTGCACTCCATAAGAAACTAAATGGTTTAGCAACAGCGTTTTTAGACGCAATCTCTAACATAGATTGATAGTCCAAAACCGCTTCTTCACGGGTATAACCTATTTGATAGAAGTTGCTTGTTAATTCTTTTGATATTTGATTAAATCCAATATTATTTATACCTATTTTATTTAATTTAGCAAAATCTTTTTCTAAATTCTTTAAAACAAAATCATTACTTAAAATATATTGATTGTTTTCATCTATTATTAATTCTTGGTTTATCGATTGAACTACATCTTTAGAACTATAGCCACCTATATTAGTATTTGAATGATTATAATCAAGATTAAAATAAATATTAGCTGTTGTAGTATTTAAAAGACTAGTTAAGGCTTTTTTACTGCCAATTTTTCTATTAACTTTTTGATATCTAACTCTACTATTTGAAAAACCATCATTATACCAACCATGGTAAGTAACATCGATATTTTCGATATTTTCACCATTTAAATTATTAATTATACTTTCAAGTTCTTCTATTTTAGTCATGCTAAAGTTTTTATTACCGAAAAGAGTTGGTCTGTTTTCAGCTGCTAATACATTTAAATGAAGTGATATATCATTTAAATTGTTTGAATTGTTTTCTAAACCTAAATACTTCTTATATGAATTTGCCATTCCAACATAATTAGCATTATCACTACTTAAAAATTGATAATTCATTTTAATATCAAATTTATTCATATCTTCTTGGACTAAACGAACACTATTTGTTTTCCGTGAATTTAAATATTGAGTATATAAAACCCGATATTCAAATAAGACATATGATTTATTAAAATCATCTTCTGTTCTAGAAGGATTTACAATTAAATTGCCATAAGTTGATCCGTTTTTAATAATATTAATAAATCCATTTTGATCAACACCGTGTACTACACCATATAAATTAGCAAAAAGCATTTGTTCATTTGATTTAGTTTGAGTTAAGCCTAAATCATTACCAAAAAATCTTTTATTATAAATCCCTTTTATCGTATCATCATATCTAATTAATGCGCCAATTCCATCTGGAACAAAAGTATAACCTGGAATTCTCGCTCGTTTGGTTGCTCCAAAATATTGATAAACTGAAATATTTGCTAATTTCATTTGACCATGTTCAACAATACTATCAAACGGTATTTCAACATTTAAACCTGAATCATCAATATAAACAATTA
>DURF01000031.1 GCA_012837395.1 Acholeplasma sp.
ACTGAAATTATAAGATTTGGTAAAACTCATATTATCTTCTTAGATGATGCAGGTATTCAAAATGAGCTTGTTGAAGATGATAGCGGTAAAGTAAACTCTTATGAATATAACGGTATATCATCAAATGAGGCAATCAAAGGTTTTTATGGAGCACTCATTCATTCAACTAAACCAGAAGAAAGTAAATCTTTCTTTGAAGAAATACTAGGTATGAAGTTACTTGAAGAAAATACAAGGTTTTATAGATTTGAATTAGAAAGTGAAATCGGAAAATACTTAGATCTAGCTAAAAAGACATATAAAAGAGGTAGACTTTCTATTGGAACAGTTCATCATATTGCGCTTGCTGTTGATTCGCTTGATGATTTAAAAGCGTTTAAAAAGAAAATTGAAGAATTAGGTTTAAATGTATCTGATATAAGAAACAGAGACTTCTTTTCAGCAATTTACTTTAGAGAACCAGGCGGAACTATTATTGAACTATCAACAAAAGAACCTACTTTTAAAATAAGTAATATTGATGATAAGGCTGAAGAGTTATATCTTCCAGCACACTTTGAAGATAAAAGAGCAGAACTTTTAGAACATTTAATTCCAGTTTTTGTAAAACCAACAAAAGAATTAAAAGTATATAAATATAAAAATAAAGAAGAATATGAAATATATTATAACCATGAAAAATTACTTAATAGAATTAACGAACTAGCAAGGATTGCTAAAGAAAGAGAATTGAGTGAAGAAGAGTTTAACGAAAGAGCGAAACTTAGAAGAAAATATATTGATAGTATTAAAGGCGGTATATCTTCTTTAGTTGATTCAATTCAACTAGAAGATAAAGACGGCAATTTAAAGAAAATTGAAAGGAAAAATTAAGATGACACAATTAGGCGGAATGCACCATGTAACAGCAATTACATCAAGTGCTGAAAAAATATATGATTTTTATACAAATGTCTTAGGACTTAGATTAGTTAAAAAAACAATTAATCAAGATGATATTAACACATATCACTTATTCTTTGCAGATGATAGAGGAAATGCGGGAACAGATATAACATTTTTTGATTTTAAAGGAATACCTAAAGCTGTTCATGGAAATAACGAAATATCTAGAACAGGTTTCCGTGTTAAAGATGATAAAGCGCTAGATTACTGGTTAAAAAGATTAACACATTACAATGTTGAACATAGTGAAATAGAAACACTCTTTGATAAAAAAGTTATCTATTTCAATGACTTTGATGATCAACAATACGCAATCTTTTCTGATGAATTTGATCAAGGTGTAAAACCAGGAACTCCATGGCAAAAAGGTCCGGTTCCAAATGAATTCGCAATTATTGGGCTAGGAGCAGCATTTATTAATGTATCAAGAATAGATAGTATGGATAACATTTTACAAAAAGTATTTTTAATGCGTAAAACAAAAGAAGAAAACAACTATCACTTATATGAAATGGGTGAAGGTGGAAATGGCGGCTCGTTAATTATTTATGATGACAAATCAAACGAAGCAAGCTACCAAGGCTATGGTGGAATTCACCATATCGCATTTAGAGTAAAAACAACTGAAGAATTACACGCATGGTTAAACAGATTGAATAGCCTTGGTG
>DURF01000003.1 GCA_012837395.1 Acholeplasma sp.
AAATATGCGTATTTAATCAATTTGGTTTTAAAGAAATGAAAAGACATTTAAAAATGATGCTCTTTGAAGTGATTAAAATACTTAAGTTTAATAAAACCTTACATAATAGCTTGATAATTAAAAAAGGAGTAGGAAGACCGAATATTTCAAACAATTTAATTATCAACATATCCACACCAATTGAGTTGACCGCACAACTGTCTTATCTATTAATGGTTTACATAATATATATTATACGAAGCAATCTAATAAATAAAACAGAGTTTTTTTAGCAGAAATCAAGTTAATATATAGTTAATTATGTAGTTTAAATTGATTTTTACTCCAATTACTACTGTTTAAACAATATAATAATGTTCTTTTTATGCTGTTTCTTTAAATATAGACGTATTTTGAGCGATTTATTAATACTAAACTTACCAATTACCTATCTATCGGCCTAATCGTCTTTCAAGCTATATTAATCATTTATCATCGTTCATTTATTATCCCATACTTTTAATTGTATCTTCTACTACTTCTTATATAATATAGTGGATGTGTTCTGAGACGATTATTTATTGTTTTATGAATCACCATCTTATAAATTCGCTCTAAGCAAACCACGTATTTTATCTAATGATTTAATATAAAAATTTTAATATGTTTAAAACAGAAGATTGACTATCATTAACACTAAGTATAGTAAAACTAAACTTAGGTTTTGCATTTTTACTTTAAGTATTTTAATTCTCAACTTTTATTTAATTTGGATTTTATATTTTTGGTTATTAAATACCAATTTAAAATACAATCAATATCTTTAGATCCTATATTTAAATTGACAGTCTTAATTATACTCTAAGTTTACATTTACTAAACTTAGGTTTTCACTCGTATGTTTTCTATTCTTCTACTATTAAATTTTACTTAGACAAATTTATCTTTAAATAACAATCAAACCCTATTTAATATTTTCAACTATTTTCATTTAAGTACTTAATTCAATTTTTAATACCAAGTTTACAATTACTATACTTACGTTTTTTACATCCTTTTTATTTATCTATAATATGCATGTGGTATAATTACTACAATTGTGGTATAATTACTGCAATGAAAATAAACGGAGGTAAAAGTTGATATGAAAGAATTACTTGTTGTTAATAATTTAACAAAGACATTTAAGTTGTCACGCAAACAACAACGTCTAGATAAGACGGATTTAAAAGTTAAAGTTGCAGTTGATGATTTATCGTTTAAAACATTTGAAGGCGAAATTTATGGTCTACTTGGACCAAACGGTGCTGGTAAAACTACTACTCTTAGAATGCTTGCAACCCTAATTAAACCAGACTCAGGAGAAGCTTTTGTTGATGGTAGTTCAATTACTAAAAAGCCATATGAAGTTAGAAACAAAATTGGATTTCTTACAAGCGAATTAAAATTAGAAGATTTCTTTACACCTAATTATTTATTCGACTATTTTGGAAGACTTCAAAATGTTGATGAAGAAACTCTACAAGAGAGAAAAGAATTTTTATTTAATAAATTTGGTGTTGATGAATTTAGAGAAGTTAAGGTTGCTGATCTTTCTACTGGTATGAAACAAAAAGTCTCACTTGTTATTTCAATTGTTCATGATCCTGAAATTATTATCTTTGATGAACCAACTAATGGCCTTGATGTTATTACTGCAAAAACCGTAACTGACTTTTTAATTGAATTAAAAGATTTAGGAAAAACAATTATTTTATCTACACATATTTTCTCACTAGTTGAAAAGTTATGTGACCGAGTTGGAATAATTATTAATGGTAAAATGGTTGCTGATGATACACTTAAAAACATGACAAAAGATATGTCACTTGAAGACTACTTCTTTGAGTTATATGAAGAGCACGGAGGTGACTTAGAATGAGAAATATATTTACAATAATTAAAAAGGAATTAAGAAGATTTTTCACAGATAAACGAATGGTCGCATCCTTAATCCTACCTGGTATTTTAATCTTTGCTCTATACACATTAATGGGTAACTTTATGAATGATATGATATCAGTTGAAGATGATTATAGATATACTGCTGTAGTTGTAAATTATGATCCAAGTTTAAACCCATATTTCCCTGATTTAAATGATGATATATTTGACATAACTTATATAGATTCACAAGTTGAAAATAACCTAGATTTAATAAGAGATGAAGCACTAGACAATATAAGAGATGAAGAACTAGATTTATATGTAATTTTCCCTGTTAACTTCTATCAAGAGTCAATCGATTATGATCCAATTCACG
>DURF01000032.1 GCA_012837395.1 Acholeplasma sp.
AAATCATATATTTTTTCAGCACTTGATGTGATTGCTGTTACATGATGCATTCCGCCTAATTGTGTCATTTTAATTCTTCCTTTCGATTTTCTTTAAATTGCCGTCTTTATCTTCTAATTGAATTGAATCAACTAAAGAAGATACTCCACCTTTAATACTATCAATATATTTTCTTCTAAGTTCCGCTCTTTCGTTAAACTCTATTTCAGTTAAGTCTCTTTCTTTAGCAATCCTTGCTAGTTCATTAATTCTATTAAGTAGTTTTTCATGATTATAATATATTTCATATTCTTCTTTGTTTTTATATTTGTAAACTTTTAATTCTTTAGTTGGTTTTACAAACACTGGAATTAAATGTTCTTCTAACTCTGATCTTTTATCCTCAAAGTGTTCTGGTAAGTATAACTCTTCTGCCTTATCATCGATATTACTTATTTTAAAAGTAGGCTCTTTTGTTGATAGTTCAATAATTGTCCCGCCTGGTTCTCTAAAGTATATAGCACTGAAGAAGTCTCTGTTTCTTATATCAGATACATTTATTCCTAACTCTTCTACTTTTATTTTAAAAGCTTTTAAATCATCAAGTGAATCAACAGATAGAGCAATATGATGAACAGTTCCGATTGACAACCTACCACGTTTAAAAGTCTTTTTAGCTAAATCTAAGTATTTACCAATTTCACTTTCAAATTCGAAACGGTAAAACCTTGTGTTTTCTTCAAGTAATTTCATACCTAGTATTTCTTCAAAGAAAGTTTTACTTTCTTCTGGTTTTGTTGAATGAATAAGTGCTCCATAAAAGCCTTTGATTGCTTCATTCGATGTAATTCCGTTATATTGATAATTATTTACTTTACCACTACTATCTTCAACTAATTCATTTTGAATGCCAGCATCATCTAAAAAGATGATGTGGGATTTACCAAATCTAACTACTTCAGTAAATTCAACTTTAAATTCGTTTAATCTTCTTTTCCAAAAATCACTACTACCTTTTGGAATAATATAATAAATACTATTAACTTGTCCGCCACCTTTAATACCTTCTTTTAAATCACCTACATATGGAAATGCAGTAATGATTGTTCCATTGTCTGCATCATTATTACCATAATAAAAATGGTATGTATAAGCATCGTCAAAGTTAACTGCCTTTTTAATCATTCTAAGTCCTAATAAACTTGTATTATAATCTATATTGTTTTGTGGGTGTCCCACTAAATTTGATATATGATGTATTCCTTTTACTTCCATAATTTATCACCTCATGCACCTATTATATTTCGAATTCGAAATAAATTAAAGTAATATGCTCCGAAAAAAACAAGCACATGAGTGCTTGTCAGTAATTTAAATATTTTTTGTTTTTTATAAAGGATAAATAAAAGATTTGAAACAATAAATAAATTCCAAAAACTAGGAAAATTGTGTTAAGCGGGAAAAATAGAAATGCTAACATTTCATCAACCCCATCAGGTAGTCTCCTTAAAAACATATGGTTAGTGTCCATAATAAAGTTAATAATTAATACTAGAGTTGCTACTATTATTAAGGTTATAGTCGATTTATTTAAATCTTTATATGTGTATTTTATTTTCTTGGTAAAAAGGAAATATAAATTACCTAAAAAGAAAAGTAGGTGATTTACTATATAATGGAAGAATCTAAAGTGTGGAAAAACATAATTTAGATCAACAACAATAAATGATAAAAACGCACCGACAAAACTCCAAGGTAGAATTACTTTAATAATTTTAAAATTATTACTAATTAAAGCA
>DURF01000033.1 GCA_012837395.1 Acholeplasma sp.
AACTATGAGGAAAATTAAATTATGATTAAAATTATATCAGTTGGAAAAATTAAAAATAAAGAATTAATAAAGTTGATTGAAAAATACGAAAAAATGATTCCTCGAAAAATTGAAAAAATAGAAATAAAAGATCAACCTACAATTGATAAAATAAATATTGAAGGTGATAAAATCTTAAAACAAATAAAAAGAGAAGATTTTGTAGTAACTTTAGAAATTGAAGGAAACAACTTAAGTAGTGAAGAGTTTGCTGATTTTATAAAAAACTATGAAATTAATAAAGAAAAGCATTTAGTATTTATAATTGGTGGTTCCTTTGGTTTAGATATGCAAGTTAAAAAGCGCTCTAATTACCAAATATCATTTTCCAAAATGACATTTCCACACCAGTTAATGCAATTAATTTTAATGGAACAAATATATCGTGCATATATGATTAATATTAATCATCCATATCATAAATAAACAAAATTAAGATGACTTTTATTAATAAAAGTAGTAAAATGGAATAAAGAGAATATATGGAGGATAGATAATATGGCAAGACGAAAAAAACAAAAGGCAAAAGCTAAAACCTTTTTTTCGGGATTTAAAGACTTTATAACTAAAGGTAATGTTGTTGATTTAGCAGTCGGGGTTATTATTGGGGGAGCATTTGGTAAAATAGTTACTTCACTTGTTAATGATATTATAATGCCACCAATTGGCCTATTAATAGGCGGAGTAGATTTTAAAGATTTAATGTGGGTCTTAAAAGCAGAAGTAGTTAATAGCGCAGGAGAAATTACCCAACCTTTAGTTGCGATTAGATATGGCTCATTTATAATGATTATTTTAGAGTTTTTAATTATCGCGTTTACAATTTATGCGGTTTTAACACTAATTATTAGAAGAAGAGCATTTTTAGATAAAATTGAAGCTGAAGAGAAGGCCAAGTTAGAAGCAGAAAAAGAAGCTTTAAAAGAAAAAGAACCAGAAGTTGTTGTCGTACCAGAAGATATTCAACTATTAAGAGAAATTAGAGACGCTTTATCTGCGAACAAAGAAAAGAGTAAATAAAATGAAAACAAAAAAAGCAGTATTAGTATGTAGTAATGCTGGCCTTGATTATTTAACATATCCAAAAGACATTGTTATTTTAAGATCAGTAATCCATTTTGGAACAGATGAGACATATAATGATTTTGTTGAAATGGATGCAAAAACATTTTACGAAAGAATTGCAAAAGAACCAAACAATGTTCCAAAAACATCTTATGTTTCGATTGGAAAAATGCATGAAGAGTTTGAAAAACTAATCGAAAATGGTTATAAAGAAGCTTTAATCATTACAATTGCAAAGCCCTTAAGTGGCTTAAATGAGGCATTAGAACTACAAGCAAAAGAGTTTGAAGATAAAATTAAAATTACCGTTTTTGATTCAAAAACAATTGCATATGCCGAAGCATATCAAGCCTTAGAAGCTCATCGCTTACTAAATGAAGAAGGTTATGAGATTTCTGAAGTAGTTGATGTTTTAAAACAAATTCGCGAAAATAATAAATGGTTTTTCGCAGTTGACACATTAAAGTATTTAGTATTAAACGGTAGACTAAGTAGACTTCAAGGAACGCTTGGAACGCTACTTAAAATAAAACCTTTATTATCCTTTGATGAAGACGGGCGAGTTGAAACATTAGAAAAAATAAAAACTACTCCTAAAGCACTAAGAAGAGTCTTAGATAAATACTTTGAAGCAACCAAAGATAAAAATGTTTTAACATACATCTCACATGCTCATAATGATGAAGCAGTTGATTACTTCATTAAAGAAATAAAAGCAGTATATCCAAACCGCGAAGTAGTATCATCATATCTAACACCAGTAGTTGGGGCACATACTGGTCCTAAAGCAATCGGAATAGGATATATTGATTTAAATCAAATAAAATACAAGTAATTATAAATGTAGTGGCGCTTTATTTGTGCCACTATTTTTAATTTTAATGTATAATAATTTTAGGTGGTAATATGAGTTTTAAGATTGAAGAAATTAAAGGTGTTGGTGAAAAAACAAAAAATATTCTTAACGAAATTGGTGTTTTTACAACGGATGATTTACTTTTAAACTTTCCAAAAAATTATCTTCATTTTACTAATCATAATAATTTAACATTTAAAAATCATAATGAAGTAGTTTCAATATTTGTAAAAGTATCAAGTGATTTATCAATTAATCATTATACTAATTCTAAGATAATTAAATTTGAAGTAGTTTTAAATGAAAAAGCAATTAATATAGTTGCATTTAACCAATTATATTTAATGAAAACTATTAAAAAAGATAGTGAAATATATATAACAGGTAAGTATAACTATTATAAAAATGAAATAGTGTTAAGTAAAGTATCAACACACAATAAATTTAAAAATATTGAACCAAAATATAATTTCGATAATTTATTAGATTCAAATATTTCAAAGATAGTTAAAAACATATTAACTGAAAATAAGTTTAATATTAAAGAAAACTTACCTCAATATGTCATTAATAAATACAATTTGAATAACCGGATAAAAACCCTTAAAGAACTTCATAATCCAACAAACGAAGAATCTCTTAACAGTGCTATTAAAAGGATGAAATATGAAGAGGCTTTTAACTTTCAAACTGAAATGATTAAAAGAATCAATGTTGAAGTTAAAAGACCTCCCATTAAATATAATAACGATAAAGTAAGAACGTTAATTTCAAAGTTTCCTTTTAAATTAACTAAGGATCAAAAGCTTGCAGTTAATGATATTTTTAGAGATTTTAAAACTAATAAAACGACATATCGTTTAATCCAAGGTGATGTTGGTTCAGGTAAAACTGTAGTTGCAATGCTTGCTATATATGGCGCATTAACAGCCGGTAAACAAGTTCTATTTATGGCTCCAACTGAAATACTTGCTAAACAACACTTTGAAAGTATTATTAAATATTTTGATAACGAATTTAATTCAGAGTTATTAACTAGTAGTACTAAAAACAAAGAAGAAATTAAAGTAAAGTTATTACAAAACGAAATCAATTTTATTGTTGGAACTCATGCTTTAGCTGAAGATGATGTTATCTTTAATGATTTAGCATTAATCATTATTGATGAACAACATAAATTTGGTGTAAATGTTAGAAACAAAGTACTAAAAAAAGGTAATGCAAACTTAATCTATTTAACTGCAACCCCAATTCCTAGAACACTCGCAATTTCAATTTATGGTGATGCAAAAATATCTTTAATTAAAGAAAAACCCGCACAAAGAAAGAAAATCATTACTAAATATATAACAAATAACAAAATAGATGAAGTAATAAATCATATAAAAATAACAATCAACAACAATGAAAAGGTTTATATTGTTGTTCCGGCAATATCTTCAACTCATGCAAAATATAATGTTGAAAATGTTTATCTTGCAATCAAAAGAAGGCTGCCCGAATATAATAACATATATAAAATACATGGAAAATATAATAAAAATGAACAAGAAGAAAGTATTAATAACTTTTTAAAAGATGAAAATGCAATTTTAGTAGCAACTTCAATGATTGAAGTTGGGATTGATGTCAAAAATGCTACTTTAATGGTAATATTTGCAGCGAATTACTTTGGGTTATCACAACTTCATCAATTAAGAGGGCGAGTTGGCAGAAGCAATTTACAAAGTTATTGTTACTTAATAAGTGAAAGAGAAGATGAAGAAAGATTGTCTATTATTGAAAAAGTGGATGACGGATTTGAATTAAGTGAATATGATTTAAAGTTACGTGGTCCAGGAATATTTCTAGGTTATGATCAAACGGGCCATTTTAACTTTAAATATTTAGATTTTATTGAAGATTATAATATTTTAATTAATGTAAGAGATGACATTATTAACGATAACAAAAATATGATATAATAAAAACATGAAAAATAAAGGAGCGATACTATGATAAAACTAGCAATTGATGGAATGGGTGGAGACTTCGCCCCAGAACCAATAATAAAAGGAACTCTTCAAGCATTAGATAAATATAGTAATATTGAAATTACAGTCTTTGGTGATGAAGAAAAAATGGCACCATTTTTAAAAGAACATCCAAGACTAAAAATAGTTCATACAACTAGTTTTTTAGATATGGGAATAGAAGACCCAGTTTTTGAATATAGAAATAATAAAGAACACTCACTTTTTAAAGCAATGCAATTTGTTGCTGATGGTCATGCTGATGCAGTAGTAACAGCTGGACCAACACAAGCAGTTGTTGTTGGTGGACAATTAATATTAAGAAAAATGAAAGGTATGAGAAGAGCAGCAATTGCACCAATTATTCCTTCATATGACCGTCAAGGTAAAATTATGCTAGACTCAGGGGCAAACGTTGACCTAGCTCCAGAACACATTTTAAATTTAGCTATTTATGCATCTATTGTTGCTAAAGAAGTTTTAAAACGTGAAAACCCTAAAATTGCCTTAATTAATATTGGTTCAGAAGAATCAAAAGGTAGACCCCAAGATAGAGAAACATATGAATTATTAAAAAATAATGAAAATATTAACTTTTTTGGAAACTTAGAACCAAAAGAAGTGTTTACAACTGAAGCAGATGTTTTAGTTACAGATGGATTTACTGGAAACATTGTTATGAAAACAATGGAAGGTACTGCAATCGGCCTTGGAATGGTTTTAGAGCGTGAAATTAAATCAAAACTGAGAAATAAAATTGGATATTTATTTATGAAACCAGCCCTTCGTGCGTTTAAAAAATCACTTGATGCATCAGAAATTGGCGGAGCATTAGTAATTGGATTAAACCATGTTTTAATTAAAGCACACGGTTCATCAAACGATTTTGCATTTTTTAACGCTATAAGGCAAGCAAAAGAAATGATTGAAAAAGATGTTATTAATACAGTAGGTAATATATTAAACAAAAAGGATTGATAAACTTTGGAAGAGTTACTTAAGAAATTAAAAATACCGTATAAAAACTTAGATTTATATAAAAGAGCACTAACACATTCATCTTATGCTAATGAACGAAATACAGAAAGTTATGAAAGATTAGAATTCTTAGGCGATGCTGTTTTAGAATTATTAACTAGTCAACATTTATATAAAAATTCAAATTTTTCAGAAGGTAAAATGACAGTGAGAAGAGCACAAGCAGTTCGAGAAGAAGCGCTTGTGCTCTATAGCGATAAAATCAATTTAAAATCATATATTATGCTAGGTCACGGTGAAGAAGCAAAAGGCGCTAACGACGCTATTATAGCTGACGCGTTAGAAGCACTTTTTGCTGCAACATATTTAGATTTAGGTATTAAACATGCAGAAAAGCTTTTTAATAAAGTAATTGTTCCTAATTTAAAAGAAACACTAACGATTAAAGACTATAAATCAACCCTTCAAGAAATAATACATAGTGGATCTAAACGTAATATTTCATATCAAATTACTAAAGAATCTGGACCATCACATAATAAAAAATTTGAAGCAATCGTTTTATTAGACAAAACGATTGTCTTAGGTTCTGGTATCGGAAAAACAAAAAAAGAAGCTGAGCAAAAAGCAGCTGAAGAAGCGTTGAAAAGAGGAAATTATGATTTTACAAAAACTATATAATGATTATAACTTTAATATAGAATTAATACTTACATCAGAATATAAAAAATTAGGACTTAATTCAAACGAACTAATTATTTTGTTAGTGTTATTTTCTAATAAATCAAAGAAGAAAATTTTTTCGCTTGCTTCAATAGCTCGAAAAGTTGAATTTAATCAAAATGAAATCGCAAATATTGTAACAGGATTACTTGAAAAAGATTTTATCGAAATTAAATTAGAAACACATAATAAAAAAGAACGTGAAATTTATAGTCTAGATAAAACCTTTCAACAAGTTCAAAATATGATTGTAGAAGAAATTAAAAATGATCTTCAACAAGAAAACAAATCAAATATTTCAGAAACAATTACCTTATTAGAAAACAAATTAAACCGCATTTTAAGACCTAACGAACTAGAAAGAGTTAGACTTTGGTATGATACATACAATTTTGATCATATTAAAATAATATCAACTATAAATAACCTAGATAAAAACATAACAATAATTAAAGTTGAAAAAATCTTAGACCTAGACATTGAAGAGCCAAAAGAAATTGATAAAGAAGTTGATGATGCCTTAGAAAGGATATTTAAAAAGATATAAATGGATTCAAAAATAAAATACATATTAGAACAATTAGATATACTATTTCCGGATGCTAAGGGAGAACTAGATCATTCTAACAATTTTGAACTACTAATCGCTGTAGTTTTAAGTGCACAGACAACAGATGCTGCTGTGAACATTGTTACGAAAGATCTTTTTTCACATTATCCAACGCCAAATGATCTTGCTAATGCAAAATTAGAAGATGTTATGAAACTAATTAATAGAATTGGTTTATATAGAAATAAATCAAAAAACATTATAGAACTATCAAAAATACTAGTTGAAAAATATAACGGCGAAGTACCAAACACAAGAGAGGCTTTAGAAAGCCTGCCAGGAGTTGGTAGAAAAACAGCAAATGTAGTATTAAGTATTGCTTTTAATGTTCCAGCAATTGCCGTTGATACTCACGTTGCGAGAGTTTCAAAACGATTAGGATTAGTTGATGAGGATGATTCAGTTTTAGAAATTGAGCATAAGCTAATGAACTTATTTCCAAAAGATAAATGGATTAAACTCCACCATCAACTAATTTTATACGGGAGATATTATTGCCCGGCTCGAAAATCAAAAGAAAATAAATGTGTATTTAAAGAATTTTGCTCATTTTGTAAAGAAATTTAATAAAATTCAAAAAATATTGGACTTTTCATTTAAATATATAGACAATGGATAAAGTAAAAATTTAAATGAAAGGGATGACAATATGTCAGTAGATACAATCAAACAAATTATGCGAGACTATCGTGAAATTGTTAATCCTCGCAATAAAACTGTAGGCTCAGTCTTAAAACATTATAGAGTAGACAAAGGACTAACATTAGAGGAGGTTTCCGAAAGTTCCTGTAGTGTTTCATATTTATCAAAGGTCGAAAACAACAAACTTGTTCCTAGTGATAAAATATTAGATAAATTATTAAAAAGATTAGGTTTAACTACTAAAGTTTTCGAATATGAAAAGAAAGATACTAAATATATAGATGAAATTCTAGAATTAGGTTATGTACCAAATAAACTAATAAATAACGCTAAAAACAAAAACGATTATCAATCAAAAATTATAAAATTTGCATATACACTTTTAAATCAAGAAAAAATCGAAGCTGCAACTAGTCTTAAAAACGATTTATTGGAATACTATACATTTTTTAACGACGATGAACTTGCGTTTTATATATACTTAATAATGTGTAAACTATATGTTTTAGAAAAATACGAAAATGTTGTTTTAATTCATCATGAAATAAATGTAATTTACGATAAAATCACTTTGAAAATGAAAGCAGAAGTTTTAGCTTTAAAAGCTCTTTACCGCTTAGAAAGATTTGGAGAAGCAACTAACTTCTTAAAAACAATTATCGAAAGACTTTATAATTATAATAAAGTATCAGATATTAATAAAATTAAGCAATACGAACTTTCTACATATGTAAGATTTAATAATACTGATGATGTAACAGGTGAAATTGAAAATTTAAAAAACAATCCTGATATAAATTTTGATTATGTTTGGTTTAATCATTATTTTTATTTTAAAAAGGATTATGAAAAAGCATATACACACATTAAGAAAATTTATGAAGAAAATGAACATTTTTATATATACTATATAATTACATTAGATAAAACTAACAAATTAGATCAATTAAAAAAAGTGCTAGACAAAAAACTTTTTGACAATTTAAAATCTTCATACTATTTAGTAGAGCGTTTTATTAATGTTAAACACTTTAACAAACATTTATTTGATAAAGTTAAAAAGGAACTATTAAGAACTGACATAATTACAAATGAGTTTTTTGTAATCAAATATATCTACATTGAATTAATTAAAGAACACAAATCAAAATTTTTATATAAAGAAGCATTTGAAATATTAACAAAATTACTTAATCAATATAAAAAAAGAAGCTCAATTATTTTATACAAATAATTGAAGCTCCAGCATTAAATTGATAATTATGATCTGTTAAATATAATCGCCCATTATTCAATTTAAATAAACTTAAATTGTTAGAATTCATATTGGCAACCAATAAGTATTTATCGTCATATATTAAATTAAAATCACGAGGATGATCACCCTTAGTATGGACTTTTTGAATTACGTTCAAAAGTCCATTTTCTTTTACTTCAAAAGCATATAGATAATTGCTAAATCTAACTGCTGCATACAAATATTTTTTATCTTTAGTCATTCTAATTGCTGAACCAGCACCATCAACTAATTCAATATTATCAACTAACTCTAAACTACTATTTTTATATTTTAAGATTGAGACAGAAGGTTTTAGCTCATTAATAACATAAATCAAATTACCGTTTGCGACAAAGTGTCTTGGTCCAACCCCTTCTTCAAACTCATAGTTTGCAACAAGGTTTAAATGTTCATTACTATATTCATATAAAAAGAATTTATCATCACCTAAATCACAAACACCAACTAAATTAATATCTTCAATAAACTCGGCATAATGAATATGAGAATTATCTTTATATTGCAATGTTTCACTTATTTCCCACTTATTATTTTTTTTACTTAAGACTTTCAATAAACCATCATGGTAAAAAGAAACATATATAACATTATTTGCATTATCATGTGAAATATGAGCTGCTGGATGTGTGAGTAACAAATCTTCATCGCCAATTTTAATATATTGAACATTATCTTTTAAATACAAATAAGATAAATTATTAAACTCCATTATATAACTTGGTTTAACAGCATCAATAATTTTATTATTACTAACTATTTTGTCTTTTTTATTATCAATTTCTACTTCATAAATGTTTTCTTTATAAGAACCAATTAAAACTTTCATTTTATCACCTAAAATAATTATAACATTTAAAAAAGAAAAAACTTACTAATCTCACTAATATATAATAGGAGAGTGATAATAATGAAAGTTTTAATGATGTTTTTAAATGTTTTAAATATGTATAAAGTTGTTTGGCAAAATATTGATATAGACATTCCTTTAAATGATGATACTTACCAATACTATGATATGCCAAAGGCAAATCTATATTACAACAACAAACTTATAGAAAC
>DURF01000004.1 GCA_012837395.1 Acholeplasma sp.
CTAGTGAAAGATATGCGTCGTGGTGTGAGACATATTTTCCAACGATTGCAATTTTAACTTCTTTTTCTAATTTTTTAATTTTATTAATTAATGATTCCCACTCACTTAAATTCGCTTTAGGAAGATCCTTAATTCCAAAATGATTCAAAATAAGATCATCAACATTTTGTTTTTCCATATTAATAATTGGTTCATATAATATTTCAACATCTTTAGACTCAAAGATCGCATCTCTACTTATACCGCTAAATAGCGCTATTTTGTCCTTAGCAGACTCAGGAATATCAACTTCAGTTCGAAGCATTAAAATATCAGGTTGAATACCTAATGATTTTAATTCTGAAATACTATGTTGAGTTGGTTTTGTTTTAATTTCTTTGGCGGCTTTTAAATAAGGAACTAATGTATTATGTAAATAAAGTGTATTATGATAACCAAAATCACTTCTAGTTTGACGGATAGCTTCTAAATAGGGAAGTGATTCAATATCACCGACCGTTCCACCAATTTCAGTAATTATAATATCAGCGTTTGATGATTTTGCTGCTTGTTTTAATCTAAGTTTAATTTCATCAGTTATATGAGGAATGACTTGAATGGTTGCTCCATTGTATAAACCTTGTCTTTCCTTATCAATTACTGCTGAATAAATCTTACCCGTTGAAACACTTGATTCTTTTGATAAAAATTCATCAATAAATCTTTCATAATGCCCTAAATCAAGATCAGTTTCAGCTCCATCGTTAGTAACAAAAATTTCCCCATGTTGAAAAGGACTCATTGTTCCTGGATCTACGTTAATATAGGGATCAAACTTTTGCATAAAAACTTTTAAACCTCGACTTTTTAAAATTTGTCCAATTGATGCGGCATTAATACCTTTCCCTAAACTAGATACAACACCGCCAGTTATAAATATATATTTTGCCATTTTTCCTCACCCTTTTATAATAAAGGTCCCTAAAAAAGGGACCTTAAATTAATCTTCATACATATCCTCATAGTCATCCATGATTTCTTCGTAATCATCTTCATCGAAATCATCGGCATCAAAATCGATGTCATCATCGTCATCAGATGTGTGAAGTGGTAACTCGACTTCAATATATTCTTTTTCTTCTTCTAACTCTTTTTTAGTTTCTTCATCGAGATCATCTTCTTCTTCATCTTCATCTTCAAAGTCATCATCGATCATTTCATCTTCATCTAATTCTTCTTCATCATCTTCAAAGTCATCATAATCAGCTGGATCATATTTTGTAAATTCTTCTTCATCTTCAAGATCATCAACAATTTCGATGAAGGCTGAACCATCATCACTCCATAAGTCAAGATTTCCTTCTTTTAAATCCCACTTATCGTCACCAACAAATACGAATTTACCACTTTGGGTAATATTCATATAAAGAGTTGTTAATCTGTCGACATCTTCTAATGAAAATTCTTTGATTTCTGCAATTTTAGCAAATATATCTTGTATCGCTAATGGTTTATTACTTTCTCTAAGTAATGCTTCTACTATATCAACCATCGCAAGTTCCGCATATTTTTTATTCATGTAACGCCTCCTAAGACCTTATATATTGTATATTATTACGATTTATTTTGCAAGTTTTTTATTTATCTTTTATAAAGCACTAAAATAACAACCGCAATTATTATAAGTACAATAAATAACTTTAAAGTCTTTTTAATAAATGAGATAGTTCCTAAGATAATAATTATTCCTAATAAAATGGTTAATAACCATTTAAATATTTCAGGTAAACCTGTTACATATTGTTCAATAAATTGTTCTAATAAACCATCAAAATTTAATTTCCCAACTATGCCATTTAGCCAATCCCAAAATCTTTGAAAAATGTTTGCGTATACTGGTAACATATTTTTCACCTAAAACTTTCTTCTATTTTCCACTGCTTTAATCAAAGTTAAAACATCTGCATATCTTAAATCACTACCAACAGGTAGGCCGTAAGCAAGTCTTGTTAGTGATATTTCTTTATCACTAAATAAAGATTTTAAGTATTCTGCGGTTAATTCACCTTCAACGGTTGCATTTGTCGCAATAATTAATTCATTAATTTCATTTTCATTAACTCTTTTTACTAATGTATCGATATTTAATTCTTTATCAGTAATACCTCTTGAAAAGTCTATTAAACCACCCAGTACATGATAACTCCCATTATATGTTTCCATTTTCTCCATCATAAAAACATCTTTAGAATCAGCAAGTACCATAATAATTTTATGATCTCTATTTGGATCTTTTATAATTGGTGATACTTCTTCATCAGTTAATATATGAGAAATAGGACAAGGTTTAATAACTTGTTTTGCTTCTATTATTCTATTAGCAAACTCTAAGCTATCTTCACTACTTAAATTACTAATAATATATAAAGCAAGTCTTTCTGCAGTCTTTTCACCAATTCCTGGCAGTTTTTCTAAACTTGCCATTAATGCTTTTAGTGATTTTGGATACATTAAAATCCTAAACCGCCCATACCGCCAGTAAATTGACCCATTGTTTCTGATTGTTCTGTTTCAATTTGGTTTAAGGCATCATTTACAGCAATTAAAATAGAATCTTGTAAAAGTTCCACTTCTTCTAGTAAATCTGGGTCTATTTGAACATCTAAGACTTGTCTTGTTCCTTGCATAATTACAACAACACCACTAGATTTACCGAAGTATTCTTTACTTTCTAGCTCTCTTTGAGCTTTTTCCATTTCTTCTTGCATTTTCTTTAACTTTCTTATCATTGATGGATTCATTTATCTCACTCCTTAATTTTTACTATATCTTCTCCGAAGTATTCTTTCGCTAAAGCTACACTACCATTTTCTTTTTTAGTGTTAACTTCTTGTTTTACTACTTCATAGATTTTAAAATCATATTCACCAATTTTAGGACGTTTTTGACCATTTTTAAATAATTCTACATATCTTGATCTAACTATTTCCCAATCTTTATTTAGTATAACATAATAACTATTAAATTTATTAGTTTCTTGATTAAATATTTCTAATACAAATTTTTGCATTTCAATTTGCATTAACTCATTTGCCACTAAAAGATTATTAGTAGTAAGTATCGCACTATTTAGTGATACCGCAACTACTTCGGTATCTTTAAGTAGGTTTTCAGCCATTTCTAAATACTGTTTATCAGTCTTAGAGTTACTAATAATTTTTATTAAATAATCTTTATCTTGGTTGGTTGCTTCATATAAAACATTTTCAATGTTTTCTGGAAGAATCAGTGGTCTTTTAGTTTCGTTTTTCTTAACTTGTTTAATAGATACACCACTTTTTAGTTTTTCAATTTCAGCTCTTAATTCTAAAACATTAGAAGATAGATCAATTTGTCTTACATCTTCGTGTTCAATCATTTCGATAATTGCAATTTCTAAATGAATTTGTTTTTGAACTGAAAACTTCATATTATTTTGAGCTTTAATTAATATATCAAGGAAGTGATATATTTTATTAACATTTAAACTTCTTTTTAAGTTATTAAATATTTCATCTTCTTGATAATTAACCTTTGTTAATAATAGATCTCTTAATGTATATATTAAATCATTAATTAATCTTTCTTCTTCTTTTCCTTGATTAATAAATGAGTGCGTTAGTTCTAGAGCCTCAGTTATATTTCTACTATTAATTAATTCTAACAAGTTAACTAAATCTTCTTTTGAAACTGCACCAACAATATCATTAACATCTTTAGTTGTTATTTTTCCATCACTAAAACTAATTGCTTGGTCTAATAAACTTAGAGCATCTCTAAGTCCGCCTCTCGCGTTTTTAGCAATTAAACTAATTGCCTCACCTTCAATTTCAATCTTTTCTTCTTTAACTACATGTTCTAACCTTTTAATAATGTTAGGTATTTCAATATTTTTAAAATCAAACCTTTGACAACGGGAAAGAATTGTTGCCGGTATTTTATGAACTTCAGTTGTTGCTAGTATAAAAATCACATGACTAGGTGGTTCTTCTAATGTTTTAAGAAGAGCGTTAAAAGCTCCGGTTGTTAACATATGGACCTCATCAATGATATAGACTTTATATTTACCTACACTTGGTAAATATTTTACTTTGTCTCGTAAGTCTCTTATTTCATCAACACCATTATTTGAAGCACCATCAATTTCAATAATATCGCTTGCTGCATTTGAATTTGCATTTATACAAGCATCACATGTATTACAAGGATCACCATCAATAGGATTACTACAATTAATCGCTTTAGCAAATATTTTTGCTAAACTTGTTTTACCTGTTCCTCTTGGACCACTAAAAACATAAGCATGTCCTATTTTATTGTTTTTAACTGCATTTTGAATAGTTTTAACAATTACTTCTTGCCCAGACATATCAGTAAAGTTTTGTGGACGATATGTCCGGTAAAGTGCAACATAGCTCATAGTACCGCTCCTTCCCTTTATCTTTCATTATATTATATAATTCGTTATTTACCTAAACAAAACTTAGAAAATAATTGATCAATTAATTCATTATCATAATTACTACCAACTATTTCACCAAGTAAGTTCCAAGCATTCGTTAAATCGATTGCTAGTATATCAATCGGCATTTCATCATTAATAGCTATTAAAACATTTTCTAGCGCTTCTTTAGCTTCTTTAACCTTTTGAATATGTCTAGCATTAGATAGATAGTTATAGTCTTGTTCAGTTAAATTATCTAGTGATAACTTTTTAATTATTTCAGTTTCTAATTCTTTAATTCCTGTTTTATTTATTGTTGAAATGATGATTGCATCATTTATTTCAACTGCTGCTTTTAAATCGCTTTTATTTAAAATAATAATTCTATTTTTATCTTTCGTTAATTCCATTAATTCTAAGTCTTCTTTAGTTAACTTTTCACTTTGATCAAACATCAATAAAACAAGTTCAGCTTCATTAATTGCTTTTTTAGAGCGTTCTACCCCAATCTTTTCAACTACATCAGCTGTTTCTCTAATTCCTGCTGTATCAATTAATTGTAGCGTTACGCCGCCAAGATTAACATAAGCATCAACTATATCTCTAGTTGTTCCTGCAATATCTGTTACAATCGCTCTATCTTCATCAAGTAGTGTATTAAGTAGGCTACTCTTACCAACATTAGGTTTACCAATAATTGCAGTTTTTACACCTTCTCTAATAATTCTAGTTTGATATGATTCATTTAATAAATATTCTATTTCGTTTATTAAAGCTTTTGTTTTAGGTTTAATTACTTCATTAGTTATCATATCAACTTGATCATATTCAGGATAATCAATATTAACTTCAATGTTTGCGATTATTTTTAAAAGTTTATCTCTTAAATCATATATTAATTTAGAAGTTTCTTTTTTAACTCCTAAATTAGCAATTTTTAAAGCTTGTTCGTTTTTAGCATAGATAACATCCATAATTGATTCCGCTTCGACTAAATCAATTCTTCCATTTAAATATGCACGTTCACTAAACTCACCCGGATTAGCGAGCCTAATTTTTAAACTTAAGATTTCTTCTAAAACTCTTTGAGTTACTAATATACCACCATGAGTTGAGATTTCAATTGTATCTTCAGCGGTAAAAGTTCTTGGTGCTTTTAAAACACTAACCATTACTTCATCTAAAATATTATTATCTTTATCAATTATATGTCCATAATGGATAGTGTGTGATTTCACTTTTGTTAAATCACTACCTTTAAATATTTGATTTACTAAATTAATTGAATCTTTACCACTAACCCTTATAACCGATATCCCACCAGTCCCAAAAGGAGTTGCGATAGCAGCAATTGTATCATCAAAAATGGTAGTTATCGTCATCTAAATCATTTCCTTTTGTTCTTTGTTTTTCAATTGGTATAAGTGGATTAATTCCTCTAGATAAATCTCTTACAGAAATAAATGTAATTATTATTAATCCTAAAATAGTTCCTAAGAAAATATAACCACTTCCAAGGATTATTCCAATAATCGCAACCGTCCAAATGGTTGCGGCTGTTGTAATACCACGAATAATTCTTGATTTGTCTTTTAAGATAACACCAGCACCAATAAAACCAACACCTGCAAGTACTTGCGCAATAATTCTTTGTGCTTCTGGATCAACCGCATAACCTTGCATCAAAAGATCAAGTTGTTGTTTATACATAACTCTTTGTAATATCGCAATTCCTGCTGAAGCAAGCCCTACAAGTAAATGGGCTGAAATCCCTGCTTCTTTACCAATGTTTTGTCTTTCTAAACCAATATAGCCTGCAATTATAAAAATTAAAGCTAGTGGTAGAATGACTATAAATGTTAATTCTTTTAAATTTATAACTATATCAAAATCTTTTATTAAATCTTTTACTATAAACATAATTTAGCCTCCTATTATTGATATCTTTTAATATAGGCACGCATTTCACTAACAAACTTATCTAACTCATCAAAGCTGTTTAAACGAGCTCCACTGGCCATTTTATGGCCACCGCCTTCAAATAGATTAGCTAGTTTGTCAATTTCTAAGCCTGATGATCTAATTCTAAGTCTTATTTCATTTGGATACTCAACAGCGACAAACCAAACGTTATATCCTTCAATACCACCAAAAAGATTGACGGTTGCTGCAGCATCTTCCATTGAAATGTTATATTTTTCTACATTTTCAGCTTTAATTATTCCATAAACAAAACCTTCATCAAAGATGGCATTGTTTAATAGTTCTGCTTTAAATCTAAAGACTCCTATTGATTCTTTGGAAAGTTTATTATCAATCTCTACTACGTCAGCACCTTTTTCAATTAAAAGACCCGCTATTTCATGAGTTAATTTAGATACACCTCTATATCTAAATCTTCCTGTATCAGTAACTATTCCTGTATACATTGCACGTGCTCCAACTTCAGTCATTTTTAATTCATTTTCAAATGTCTTATAAAAATAAGCAATCATTTGCGCACAAGATGGGAATGTTGTATCCACCCATATTAAATCACCATATTGATCGACTGGAATATGGTGATCAATTTTTATAACTTCACTACCTAGCGAATATCTTTTATCACTTATTCTTGACTCAGTAGCTGTATCCACTACAATTGATAATGCTCCTTCATATAATTTATCATCTATTGTATCTGGAGTACCAATAAAACTTACATATTCACTTGTCTCTCCAACAACATAAACATTTTTGTTTGGAAAAGATGTTTTTAATACATCTTTTAAACCAAACTGTGCACCATAACAATCGCCATCGGGTCTTTGATGTCCATGAATTATGATTGTTTCATACTTTTTAATTTTTTCTAATATTTCATTTAGAATTTGCATATTCATACGCCCTTTCATCTAATTCTTTTAATAATTTATC
Organism: Acholeplasma sp.; assembly: GCA_012837395.1. Taxonomy (GTDB): domain Bacteria; phylum Bacillota_I; class Bacilli_A; order Acholeplasmatales; family Acholeplasmataceae; genus Haploplasma. Next base: position 7,379 of record DURF01000004.1, read on the forward strand.
TGCCTCATCAAAGTCTTTTAAGCTAGCGCCACAAGCAAAGTTGTGGCCCCCACCACCAAACTTTTTAGCAATATCAACTACAACTATATTTCTTGATCTTATTTCTGCTAATACAACATCATTTTCATAATCTTCAGTAAAACTTACCCAAATTGGAATTTCTTTTATTCCAGCCATTAAGTTAACCATTCCCCTACTTACTCCAAAAATACTAAGACCACTTTCTAATATTAAGTCTTTATCATTTTTACGAAAGGCTACATTGTTCTTTGTTATATTAAAGTCTGAAAATAATAATTTAGACTTTCTCTTTTCTAATTCTTCTGTATATAAAAGTTATACATATCTTTAATATTTGGTTTAAATGATGTAATAAATGAAGCATTCATAAACACACGTGCTGCACTTTCTTCATTAATAAACTGAAATCTTCCTGTATCTGTAACCATTCCACCATAAAGGTAGGTTGCAGCATCACTTGTTACTTCCCAATTATAATCTCTCACAAGATCAACAACTATCTCACAAGCTGATGAGTATGTACTTTGCTGGTAGAAAAGTGCTACATTTTCGACATCAGTATCATTTTGATGA
>DURF01000034.1 GCA_012837395.1 Acholeplasma sp.
GCCATTTATCAAATGTCATATTACTTGTAAAGACTGTTGATTTTTTTGTATATCTTAAGTCTATTAATTGAAAGAAGAGTTTAGCTTCAAGTGGACTTATTTCATTAAAGCCGACTTCATCAATAACTAAAACTTTATATTTAAAGAAATGTCTTACACGCTTATCAAAGATTCCTTCCTGATAAGCGTTTTTTAATGTAGTAATTAGTTTAGGATTAATATTTTTAGTAAATGAAACTAATTCATTTGATACTTTTTTAACTAAATTACTTCTAGGTAGTATATATTCATTCTTGTTTGGCTTATAAACCATTCTATCTATTAACGGGTAAAGAGCGTCTTTTTTTAAATAACGAGGTAGTCTTACTCCTTTAACTTTTTTCTTTATTGAACCAAAGAAAGCTTTCATCGCTTCATCAACTTTTCTAAGCACTGCTTGAGCTTGAGTTGAATTTAAGACTTTATAGTTAATACTATCCTTTAATAAGTGATAATTATCATTGTAAGTTAAATACTCATTAGTATTAAAGAAATGTTGTCTTACATTGTATAGTGCTTGGTTATATAAGTTTTTAGAGTGTCTAGTTAGAAGTATTAAATAATTAGTTTCATTAGTTGTTAGTTTTAGTTTTGATTTAACTGTTTTATATTGCATGTTTTCACCTCACTTCCTTATATATATTATACCATACAAATGGCTTTATAAGGCTATAAAATCAATTGAAGATGGTTTGATAAAATTGTTAAATAAGATGTGAGTTATAGAACCATTTATAAGGTTTTTTAGTAAAATTAGTGGTTGATTGTTATTTAATAAGTTTTTATTTGTTGTTTAGAAAAGACGAACTTTCCTAGATAATAAAAAAAGCTCGGTAGCAATACCGAGTTTTATTTATTTTATGGCAGGCCCAGCTGGATTCGAACCAACGATGAGGGAGTCAAAGTCCCTTGCCTTGCCGCTTGGCTATGGGCCTATTAAGTTTTATCTTGAATTATTATAACAAACAATAAATAAAAATTCAAGTGTGGGGCGGCTGAGGGGGATCGAACCCCCGAATGTCGGCGCCACAAGCCGATGCGTTAACCACTTCGCCACAACCGCCATGTCACGCATTTATTATTATACACTAAATAAAAGAAAAGTAAAGCGAAAACGATGAAAAAGTTTAATTTTGTTAGTTAGCAAAATAATAATAACAAACACTTTAAAATAAAGAGTGAAGGAATTTACAGACCGCTTGTTTTCGGCATAACCTTCGCTTATTTATTTTAAATGAAATTAATTAACTAATAAAACAATTAAAAACATAATAATTAAGTGAAAATAAATAAATCAACCAATCTTATTGTTAAAAAACCAATCTTATAGTATCATAATAAGAGATTGGAGTGACACAACTATGAAATGGATAGGAAGAATATTTTATATAGCCTTAGTACTTATTATTGGATTCTTTGTTTTAAGAATTTCTCAAATAAATGCACAAGTTAAATATTATAATGAAAAAGCAGCACCTTATTTACTAGAAGATAAACGCGAAGATTATATTCCAAGATATATGACAGCTAATTTAATTGAAACATATTTGAAAGATCCTGTATACTTAGCACAAAGTAAGGATGAAAATGAATTTGAATTTGAGTTTGCTATTTATCATTTAAAAATAATTGGTGAAAAACAAGAAGCGACATATTTATCTTTTTATTTTAACGAAATAACATTTGATTATGAATCATTATTAGATGATTATAATAAATATGAGGAAAATAACAACTTAGCGGCAATATCAATAGAAGTTAAAATGAAAGATGTTGAAGAATTATCAACTGAATATTATCCACTTGATCCTTCATTCAGAATGCCTGTTGTTTTATTACAACTAGTAACAAATGATAATAATGAATCAGTATTTAGTTTTCAAGTGGCAATAGATGGAAAAGCAGCACCTAAAGAATCAACTGAGATTGAAAAAATCTCACTTGTCCTTTCAGATTTAACTGCAAGTGAAGATGGAGAAAATCCAACTAGAACAATAATTGCGGAATTTACTAGTGATGAAAATAATGATAATGATGTAGACCAACTAACAACAGTAGACAATGTAATAGTAAGTAGTAAATTTAATGGTATGATTGAAAGTTATCAATTAGATGAATTATATGAAGATGAAAGCAATTTAGGAGAAACTTATCGTTCTGACTTAAACGTATACTTAAAAGGAGTAACTAAATCTTTAGTTATCTATGGACTTGTTGTTGTTGGATTAACTTTCTTAATCTTTTTCTTAAAACCGTTATTAAATCATATTGAAGATAAAAGAGCTATTAGAAGAAAAGAAGAACGCGAAGCAGAAAAAGAATTAGAAGCTTTAGAAAAACGTCAAACAGAGCCAGTTATTGAAGAAGCTGAGCTTGTTGAAGATGATAACGAAGTTATTGATGATAATAATTATAATGAAATAAATGAAGAAGAACAAATAATCGATTATAATGCAATGACAGTAGTTGAATTAAAAGCCCTAGCAAAAGAAATGGAATTAACAAATTATTCAACTCTTAAAAAAGCTGATTTAATTGAATTAATTAAACAAAACAAATAAAATCTTGCGCGGCATTATGCTTTATGTTATAATCATAATGTCGCACTAAAAAGGGGCATGGTGTCAACGGCAGCACATCGGTCTCCAAAACCGCTGGTGAGGGTTCGAATCCTTCTGTCCCTGCCAATTTTAAATTTATAGGTTTGATACATTGTATCAGGCCTTTTTTATTATCTAGGAAAGTTCGTCTTTTCTTTAATATATAATAAATATGATCTA
>DURF01000005.1 GCA_012837395.1 Acholeplasma sp.
ATTAATACTAATTTAAATAAAGTAAATAATTTAAAACTTAAAGTAAGTAGTTTATCTCCTAAAAATAAATTAACTAACAATTTACAAAAATTAGATCAATTTAAAGTAAATTTAAATAAAAACTACTACTATATAATAGATAAAGAAAAGGATCGTTTAAATAAATACACCGACAAACATGAAAGACTATATTTAAGATTACTAGAAAATAAGGATCAAAAATTAAATAGTTTACAAGAAATATTAAAAAGAGTAAACCCTTTAAGTATTATGCAAAGAGGTTTTACAATTACTAAAAATAAAGATAACAAAATATTATCATCAATTAAAGATGTTAATTTAGATGAAGAAATTGAAATAACATTTCATGATGGTTTAGCAAACGCTAAAATATTAAATAAAAAGGAGTAATAAATAATGGAAAATAAAACATTCGAAGAATTAATGGCTGAATTAGAACAAGTAGTTAAAGAACTTGAAGATAAAGACATCTCGTTAGATGATGCAGTTAAAAAATACCAATTAGGATTAGAACTAACTAAAAAGAGTCATCAAATGTTAAAAGAAGCTGAGGCGGTAATTGTTAAAGAGGCAAAGGAAGAATAATTAATGTTACAAAGCTTAAAAGTTATTAATTTCGCTTTAATTGAAGATATTGAAATAGATTTTAAATCTGGTTTAACTGTATTAACAGGTGAAACTGGAACAGGAAAATCAATTATTTTAGAATCGCTTCATTTAATATTTGCGAAAAGATCAGATCAAGAAATGATAAGACACGGAAGTGATAAAGCGGTTGTAACTGCTGTTTTTTCACTTACAAAAGAAAAACAAACACTTTTAGAACTACCATCATCTATTACAATAACTAGAGAAATTGATAAAAGTGGCCGTCACAAAATAACTTTAAACGATAAAACAATAACATTAACATATTTAAAAACAATTACAGATCAAATTGGCAGTATTCATAATCAAGACGACACTTTAATACTATTAGATAATAATGAATATTTAAATTTTATTGATCAAATGAATCAAAAGAAAACAAATAATTTGTTAAGTAATTACTTAATCAAAAGAAGTAATTATTTAGATGCTAGAAAGCATTTAAATAATTTAATACAAAAGAAAGATCAAGATATTTCTCAAAAAGAATTTTTAGAATATCAATTAAACGAAATAAAAGCTCTTAATCTAGTTAAAGATGAAAAAGAAGAATTAGAATCTAAAATTGAAAAATTAAAGCATTTTGATAAAATTTCATCAAACTTAAAAGAATCATATAACTTAATTAATAATAAAATTAATATTGATGAAATTTACAATAGTGCTAAACTATTAGAAAAAATTCAAGATTTTGATTTGGATTACAAAGAAGCGAATGAAAAGCTATTTAATTTATATTACGAAATTGAGGAAGTTAAATCAACTATAAACAATAAACTATTTGAACTTGATTTTGATGAATCGGAATTTAATTTAATGCAAGAACGATTATACGAAATAAGTAAATTAGAAGAGAAATATCAAAAAACTGCTAACGAACTTATTATTGAACAAAATGAAATTGCTGAAAAGGTTGCTTTAATAGATAATTATGATGAATATATTAAAGAATATAAAAACAAAGTAAACAAACTATTTAACGAGGCTTATGAAGAAGGACTTGTCTTAAGTGAACAAAGAAAAAAACTAGCTAAGGAATTTGCTAGTTTAGTAATAGAAGAATTAAAAGATTTAGATTTATTAAATACAAAGTTTGAAGTGGAATTTAAAACATATCAAAAAGATGCCCAAGTTTTGCTTGAAACAGGCATAGATGAAATCGAATTTTTAGTATCTCTAAATGAAGGCGAGCCACTTAAAACTTTAAGTAAGGTTGCAAGTGGAGGTGAACGAGCAAGGTTTACTTTTGCGATTAAATCAATTTATGCAAAACAAAACAATTTGGACCTTTTAATACTAGATGAAATAGATATTGGAATTAGTGGTAAAGTAGCAGCAAAAGTTGCAAATAAAATGTATGAATTAAGTAATAGTTTTCAATTGATTGTCATATCTCATCTACCACAAGTAGCAGCTCGTGCTAATAATCATTATGGTATTAGTAAAAAACTTGAAAATAACCGTATGGTTACAAATATAAAAGAACTTGATTTAGAAGAGCGAATTAAAATGATTGCGATGATGTTATCTGATGAATCATTAAGTCCTTATGCAATCGAGCAAGCTAAAATGTTACTTAAAAAATAAAAAAGGCTCAATGCCTTTTTATTCTTTTACATATTAACTAACGCCAAAATTAGAGCGAATATTACTGCTCCAACCATTGAGAATAAAATTATCCAAATAATAATTTTTCCCCATACAGTATTTGCAGGATTTTTATAGTTCACTTTTTCTTTTAAATCTTCTCTAGGCTTAACATTTTTATTTTTTGCCATATAATCACCTCAGGTTTTATATCAATATATATATTAACATAAAAACACTAAAAGATAAAGGATATTCAATGAAAAACAAAGCTAAAATTATATTTCATATTGATTTAAATGCATTTTATGCATCTGTATCAGAAATTAATGAGCCTTATTTAAAAAATAAGGTTTTTGTTGTTGGTGGATCCGTTATGGCTTCACGTGGGGTTATAACAACAGCTTCATATAAAGCAAGAGCTTTAGGGATAAGGTCGGCGATGCCAATAAGCGAAGCTATGAAAATATATCCAAAGGTTTTAGTAGTACCTATTAATCATAGTGAATATAAAAAATATTCAAACCTTTTCTTTGAATTTTTAAAAACATATACCAACCGAGTTTTAAAAGCATCAATTGACGAGGCGTATTTAGATGTAACTGAAATAACAAATGATATCCATCCATTAGAGCTTGCTAAACAAATGCAACAAGAATTATATGAAAAACACCAATTACCATCATCAATCGGAATTGCTCCAACATTGTATTTAGCCAAAATGGGATCTGATTTAAAAAAACCAATGGGCATAACAGTAGTTAGAAAAAGAGATGTTCCTAAAAAGATTTTACCACTCCCAATTAAAGAACTTCATGGGCTAGGGATTAAAACATATCCGTATTTAGAAAAAGAAGGTATTTTAACAATTGGTGATTTTGCGAGAAAAGAAAATCGTGAAACAATTTTAAAATATATGTCATATGATAACTATCAAAACTTTATCGATAGTATTTTAGGAAATAGTAGTAACAAAGTAGATCCGGCTAAATATGATATTCCAAAATCAGTAAGTAATGAAACAACTTTTAATTATAATATCGATAGTTATGATTTAATCTTAGAAGAAATATCTTCCTTATATGAAGTTATCTATCACCGTCTTATTAAAGAAAATTTACTAGCAAAAACAATTACAATTAAACTAAGAGAAAGTAATTTTAAAACAATTACTAGAAGTAAATCAATAAGTGATTATAGCAATGACTATGATACTTTTAAAAACATTATGGAAGAACTGTTGTATGAAAACTATACTGACGCACCACTTAGACTAGTAGGGGTTGGCTATAGTAATATTATTTTAGAAAAACAATATGAAGAAGATTATAATTTATTTACGTATCAAAAAATATTAAAAGATGAAACGTGATATAATAATAAAGGAAAAGGGGGCGTTAATATGCTATACAATAAATATTTATCCGAATTAAATTTTAATAAATTTACGCCAATACAAACAGAAACGTTTAAACACTTTAATAACAATAAAAACTATGTGGGGGTTGCACCAACAGGAACAGGTAAAACTCATGCTTATTTAATACCGCTTGTTGAAAGTATCAAACTTGAAGAAAACTTTCTGCAAGCAATTATTATTGTTCCAACTAATGAATTGATTAATCAAGTTAAAGATATGATTACACCACTACTTAAAGATGACTTTAAACTAAAATCATATGATGCTAATATGAATCGTCAAAGAGAATTAAATTGGCTTTCAAATTACCAACCCCATATTGTAATTTCAACACCTGAGAAGTTAAATGATTTAAGTAATAATGGATTAAATATAAGAAAAACCAAATATTTGATTTTAGATGAAGCAGATATGATGTTTGATGAATATTATTTAAGCCAAATAGATATAATGATCAACAAATTTATTGAAACCAAATATTTGTTGTTTTCAGCCACAATTACTAATGATATGCACCAATTTATAAAGAAATATTTTGGTTCATATGATTTGATTGATACTACAAATCAACATAAACTAAATATTGAACACCGCTTAATTAGAATAAATTATGAAACAAGAGATGAAGTACTAAAAAAAGTTTTAAATAATTTAAATCCATATTTAGCAATAATATTTGTAAGTAAAAAAGAAGATCAAATTAAAGTATATCAAAACTTAAAAGAATTAAATTTAAATATTGCTTTAATATCAGGAGATTTAAATAAACATCAAAGAAAAAACATCTTAAATGATATTCATAATTTAAAATATCAATATGTAATTGCAAGTGACTTAGCATCTAGAGGGATTGACTTTGATGCAAGCCATATTATCAATTATGATTTACCATACAAGTTAGAATTTTTCAAACACAGGAGTGGTAGAACTGGAAGAATGGATAAATCTGGGGTTGTAATTACAATAGTTGATAACGATGATCGTTTCAAAGTAAAGAGATTATCAGAAATGGGGTTTGACTTTGTTGAGTACAATAGTAACTTAAACAAAAGAAAAACTCGAGAAACAAATAAGATAACCGAAAAGGAAATGCAAGCTATTAAAAGTATTCCAAAACCAAAAAAAGTTAAACCAAACTATCGCAAGAAAAACAAACAAAAAATTAAAGAAGCTAAGAGAGGGAGAAGAAATGTTAAAAATAGGTAGTCATGTATCAATGAAGGGAAAAGAAATGTATGAAGGATCAGTTAATGAAGCACTTAATTACAATGCAAATTCATTTATGATATATACTGGTGCACCACAAAATACAATTAGAAAAAAACTAGAAGATTTAGCAATTGACGAAGCAGTAAAACTAATGGAAGATAACAACTTATCATTTGACAATGTTGTTGTTCATGCACCATATATTATAAATCTTGCTAATCCAAGTGAAGAAAAACGTTCATTTGCAGTTGAATTTTTAACAAAAGAAATTCAAAGAACTGATGCAATGCATGTTAACCAAATTGTTCTACACCCCGGAAGTGCAGTTGGTCTAGACCGACCACAAGCAATTAAATGGATTGCAGAAGGAATTAACCAAGTAATTGAAAATACAAAAGAATCAAAAGTAAGAATTGCTCTTGAAACAATGGCGGGTAAAGGTAATGAGGTTGGAAGAACTTTTGAAGAACTAGCTGAGATAATTAGTTTAATTAATGATAAAACTAGAGTTTCAGTTTGTTTTGATACTTGCCATGTTCATGATAGTGGTTATGATATTAAAAATAACTTAGAAGCCGTGTTAAAAGAGTTTGATGAAACTGTAGGATTAAATAAAATAAGCGTTGTTCATGTTAACGATAGTAAAAATGAAAAAGGGGCAAGAAAAGACCGCCATGAAAATATTGGTTTCGGTCACATCGGTTTTGATGCATTAATTAATGTAATTTATCATGAAGTATTTAAAGATATACCAAAAATATTAGAAACACCTTATGTAGAAGGTCTTCCACCGTATAAACACGAAATTATTATGATTAGAAACAAAGAATTCAATCCAAACTTACTTGAAGATATAAAAAATAATATTTAAATATGAATAATAAAACGA
>DURF01000035.1 GCA_012837395.1 Acholeplasma sp.
AAGTGCCATATGACATGAAGCATTTTCATCATATAGCGTATTATAAAACAATATGTTTGTATTGGAAATAGGTGAATCATGACTTATTAAAGCAATCTCACCAATATATGAACTACCTTCATCAGCATTAACTAATTGTTTTAACGCATCTTCTTCTTTTTTAGCTCCAAAGTTAATTACTTTACCTTCTTTAAATTCTAACCAAAAATCTTCAATTAGTTTTCCTTGGAAATTTAGTGGTTTAGTTGCGAATACTTTTCCACTTGTACCAAATTTATATGGCATTGTAAATGTTTCTTCCGATGGAATATTTGGATTAAAAATAACATTTGTTCCTGAAACTTCAGATCCACCTGCCCAAATATGATCTTTAACAAGTTCAACAATTAAATCTGTTCCTAAACTATTTTTAAAATGTAGATGTTTGAAATTAAAATCATTTAATATTTTGTTATGGTTAGCAAGTGTTTCATTATGTAAGTCCCACTCTTTAATAACATCATTATTTTCATAAACTCTTGATGCATTTAGAATTGCATCCCAAAGTTTATTAAATGCATCTTCTTCATTTAATTCAGGAAATACTTTTTTAGCCCAAACTGTATTTGGAACACCAGCAACAACCCACTGTGTTTTATTAGCCATTAAATGACTTTGGAAAAAAGGCATTGCTTTTTGTCCGGCAATCATTGCTCTTTGCATTTTATTACCATCAAGACCAGCATTTAAACCTGGGATTGGTGAAGTTAGTGATATAAAACAAGCATTATTTTCAACAAAGAATTTTGATTGTTCAACAACCCAATTATCAATATCTTCTAATGTTTCAACACTTGCATATTCATATGTGTGTCTACTTACATAATCATCACTAAATTGTGCATATACTTTTTTAGCTCCAGCAAGGTAAGCTGCTTTTGTTAATATTCTAACAAAATCTTTTGTTTCTGTAGTTGCTCTTATTACAACTATTTGATCCTTTTGAACATTAACGCCCTTTTTCACTATTAATTCTGCATATTTATTTAATCTATTTACAAACATAGTTTATCTCCTTTTTTTGTTTAGAAAAAAGGTGTCAATGACACCTTTTTATTAAAATGTTTCTACTTTTAAATTGTTATTTGTAACTACTAAGTATAAATCGCCTTTTTCTAAGTTGGCTTTTTCTAAGTTTAGTTTATCTAATGTTCCTACTACTGGATATACATTAAAGTATGCATATGCTTTTCTAGCATCATCAGCATTTAAATGTGGAACAATAACTGCTTCTGGACGATATTTTGATAATTGCATAGTTAAATCTAGAGTATCAGTTACTATCGCTTTTACGTTGTATAAAGCAGCTGATGTTTTAGCCATAAATGCAACGTTATCTAAGCTTAAGTCTCTTGAATATGTTGGGAACATAAAATCTTCATAGTCAACATGTTTTTCAGTTGCTTTTACAATTCTTTTCATCATTTTAACTGATTCAACCGGATATTTTCCTGCAGCCATTTCACCACTTAACATTACACTGTCTACACCATCATATACAGCGTTTGCTACGTCAGATACTTCAGCTCTTGTTGGAACTGGATTATTTTGCATTGATTCAACCATTTGAGTTGCAACAATAATATATTTTCCGGCTTGACGAGTTTTTTCAACAATTAATTTTTGTAAGTGTGGTAATTCTTCTGGTAATATTTCAACACCTAAGTCCCCACGTGCATACATAACACCATCAACTACTTCTAATATTTCATCGATGTTATCAATACCTGCTTGATTTTCGATTTTAGCAACCACTTGAATATGTTCTGCATTATGTTTTTTTAATAATTCTTTAATTTCTAAAATATTTTCCTTAGTTTGAACGAATGATGCTGCGATAAAATCTACATCATTTTTTGCACCAAAGATAATATCATCAATGTCTTTTTGTGATAAAAATGGCATATTTATTTGTGTATTTGGAACGTTAACACCACGTCTGTTTTTAATTCTATGTGTATTTAACGCTTTAACTGTTAATGCGCGAGTTTTATCATCTTTTTTAATTACTACTGTTTGTAAGTAACCATCATCAATTAAAATTGTTGTTCCTACTTCAACATCATCGTATAATCCAGGATAGTTAATCGAGAATTTCTTTTCTGTTCCTAAAACTTCTTCAAAAACTAATTCTACTTCACTACCTTGTTCTATAACTACTGCGCCACCTTCAAATTCGTTTGTACGCATTTCTGGACCCTTAGTATCTAACATAATAGCTACATTTGTTCCAAGTTCTTTATTTAGTTCTCTTACACGAGTTAATCTTCCTAAATGTTCAGCATGATCACCGTGTGAAAAATTCATTCTAACTACGTTTAGGCCTGCTTGCATTACTGCACTTAAAACTTCTTTGGATTCTGAGGCTGGCCCCATAGTTCCAACTAATTTTGTTTTTTCCATTTTATATATTACTCCTTTTTTATTTTCTTTTCGTATTTTATTATATCATTTTTTAATTTTATATAAACTCACTCTTTATTGAAAACGTTTTATGAGACTTCTGCTACTAATTTGTATAACGGATTAAGTCTTCTTTTGTTACTTACAACAATATCAATTGGTAGGTAAATTAAACGGTCATTTTCAATACCGATTGCGACATTATCAATACCTTGTTCAAAAAGATCAATTGCAAATGCGCCCATTCTTGTACCTAAAATTCTATCTTGAGCTGAAGGAGATCCACCTCTTTGAATATAACCTAAGACAGTAGCAACTGATGTAAATTTAGATTTTTCTGTAATTTCTTTAGCAAACTCATGAACATTAATCATATTTTCAGTAACAACAATAATCGCATGAGTACGATCATCTCTTTTATATTGTTTTAATCTTTCAATAATACTTTCTTTAGAAATTGGATTTTCTGGTGTAACTAAAAACTCTGCTCCACCTGATAAAGCTGCATAAAGTGCTAAGTCACCACATGTTCTTCCCATAACTTCAATTATTGAACATCTTTGATGAGAAACTGAAGTATCTCTTAGTTTATCCATTGCATCAACTACTGTATCTAGTGCAGTATGAAATCCTAGTGTATGATCTGTTCCATAAATATCGTTGTCAATTGTGCCAGGGATTGTAATTACTTTAAATCCTCGTCTTGATAAATGTAATGCTCCACGATAAGATCCATCACCACCAATAACAATTAACCCTTCAATACCACGACTTTCTAAGTTTTGAAGTGCTTTGTCAATATTTTCTTCTTGACTAAATTCTGGGAATCTTGCTGTTCTTAAAAAAGTTCCTCCCATTGAAATAATTCCTGACATTCTTTTATGATCTAATTCAATAAAATCATTATTTACAAGACCATAAAAGCCATTTTGTACTCCATAAAATTCATGTCCTTTTTTAATTCCATAACGTACTGCTGCTCTAATTGCAACATTCATTCCTGGAGCATCTCCACCTGATGTTAAAATCGCAATTTTCATATTTTACCTCTCCTAATGTATGTCTTTCTTAACAACATTTATTATATCACATTATGTAATCTTATGTTAAAAAGTTGAAAAGAAAACCCTTACATTTTAGATATGGAATTATTAATAGATAAAATTCAATTTATGTGATAAAATAATTAATGAAAAATATATAACTAAAAAGGAAAAGGTGATAAAATGAAAGCCTTAAAAGGTGCAGTTTTATTAGGTCAATCAGGCGGACCTACTAGTGTAATTAATGCTAGTGCAGCTGGTGTATTTTTAACAGCATTGGACAACGAAAACATTACTGGTGTTTATGGTGGAGTCCATGGTATTAAAGGTATATTAAATGAAGATTTTTATGATATGAGTAAAGAAAACCGTTATGAGTTAGAGTTACTAAAAAATACTCCATCATCATCAATTGGTAGTGTTAGATATAAATTAGCAGATCCTAAAGTTGATGATACAGATTATAAACGTTTATTAGAAGTGTTTAAAAAATATAACATTCGCTACTTCTTCTACAACGGTGGTAACGACTCAATGGATACAGCAAATAAAATTAACGAATTCGTTAATAACTCAGGTTATGAAATGCGTGTAATGGGAGTTCCTAAAACAATTGATAACGATTTATTCGGAACAGATCACTCACCAGGATTTGCAAGTGCTGCAAAATATGTAGCAACCACATTTATGGAGTTATACCATGACGCAACAGTTTATGATATCCCACAAGTAACAATCGTTGAAGTAATGGGACGTCATGCTGGTTGGTTAACAGCCGCAAGTCAACTTGCTAAAGAAAAAGGTCAAGGACCAGATTTAATTTTCTTACCAGAAGTTCCATTTGACATTGATTTATTTAATCGTCGTGTTAAAGAAGTTTTAAAAGAAAAAGGTAAAGTATTAGTTGCTATTAGTGAAGGTGTTCAAACTGCAGACGGTAAATTCATCCCAGAATTACTAGGTGAGGTAAAAAGAGACTCATTTGGACATGCTCAACTTGGTGGAGCAGCACATGTGCTTGCTGAAGATGTTGAAAAGAACTTAGGTGTTAAAGTTAGAGCAATCGAATTTAGTTTAATGCAAAGATCAGCAGCTCACTTAGCATCAAGAGTTGACGTTGAAGAAGCATTTAATGCTGGTAAATTAGCTGTTGAACATGCTGTTGCTGGTGAAACAGGTAAAATGGTTGGATTTAAGAGACTTTCTTCAAAACCATATAAAATGGAATATGTATTACTGCCATTAAGTGATGTTGCAAATACTGAACAAAAAGTACCTTTAGAATGGATTTTACCAAATGCTGAAGGTTTAAGTAGCGAATTCGTAGATTATGCACTTCCATTAATTCATGGTGACGCAGGTGTTACTTATGAAGATGGATTACCTCGTTTTGCAAAACTTAAAAAAGTAAGAGTTCCTAAAATTAAATAATTACGTTTAAAAAGGTGAAGTATAAGCTTCACCTTTTTTATAGAAAATTATTTAATTATAAAATGTTTCTGTAAACTAATATATTAATAACAAACCCTATCAAAGCCCAAAACCCAGCTTGTTTTGCTGTTTTTGGTCTTTTCTCATGCCACATCAAAAAGATAATTAAACCGATAATTGGAATAAAGAACGACAAAATCGCAAATCCAACTGAGCCTTTATCTTCATTTTCTTCTAGGTTTTCAGAGTTTATCATAAAACCACAATTTAAACAATATTTTTGATCATCATTTAATGGACTTCCACAGTTAGTACAATATTTCATTTTAAAGTTCCTTTCTCATTTATACTAAAGCAAAATAATACTGTGCTATTAGTAAAAAGAGAATTATTAAGAGTATTATCGTCAATACTATCCCTACTATAAATCCTATAATTGCACCTTTTCCTGCTGCTTTTGCCGACTTTGGTTTTGTATCAATCCATGCCAAATACAAAATCAAACCTACTAGTGGAAAAAAGAATCCTAAAACAGCCCATCCACCAGTTGACCCTTCTTCTACATGATCACTAGTATACTTCTTCTTTAAAACAACCCCACAATTTAAACAAACATCTTGATTTTCGTTAACTGGATTTCCACAGTTACTACAATATTTCATTATACCTCCTCCTCTTTTATTAAATTTATGTATTGATAACTCTCTTTATTGTTATAAATAGTTTTCTTTAATGTTAAACATAATACTATATTTTCATCCATTTTACTAACTTCTTCAAAATTATTACTAAAAACAATAAAACTAATTGTTTCAATTCCATCCGTAAAATCAACAAACATCATATTTTCATTATTTTTATTAATAAACTCATTTTTTCTACTAACAATCCCACAAACAACATAATTATTATTTGCTGGTAATTCTTTTAAATTGCT
>DURF01000036.1 GCA_012837395.1 Acholeplasma sp.
CTGGTGGACAAAAACAAAGAGTTGCAATCGCAAGAGCGCTAGTTAAAAATCCTGAAATTATCTTAGCTGATGAACCAACTGGCGCACTAGATAGTAATACAGGTATTCAAATCTTTAATATATTAAAAAGATTATCAAAAGATAAATTAGTCTTAGTAGTTTCTCATGACCGAGAATTTGCTGAAAGCTTTGGTGATAGAGTAATTGAACTTGCAGATGGTTTAGTTATTAGTGATATTATCAAAGTGAAAAATAATACTAATAATTACCAAAATCAATTAAATTATCATGTTGGCGAAGGTTTTGTAGTAAGTGAACAATATGAATTAACTGCACATGATTTAAAAATTATTAATGATTATTTAAAGAAAAATAAAACACTACAAATTAAAACTTTAGATAGTGAAAACTTAGTTCAAACTAAGTTTGTCGAAACAGATGAAAGTAAGTTTAAAAAAATGGATAGTAGTGATTTAGCAATGGTTAAATCTAAATTTCCTTTTCCAATGGCGTTTAAAATGGGATCTAGTGGCTTAAATCACAAAAAGGTAAGACTTGTTATTACAATACTTTTATCTATGATCTCTTTCACATTATTTGGTATAACTGATACTTTTGCTTCATATAATAAACATACAGCTTATACACAATCAATTATTGATAATGAAATTAATGATTTAATTTTAGTAAAGAAAGAACATGTTTTAATAGATTATGGTAATTATTCCTATACTCAAATTAATAACCGAAGTTATTCAAAAGAAGATATTACTGAATTAGAAAAACTAACTAATACAAAGTTAACTGGTGTTTATTCTGACAGTTATTCAGAAGGTTATTATTATAGTTATTTACTAAATACTAATTTTCATTCACATAGTTATTTTTATGACATGAGATTTACGGGTTTAACTGAACTAGATTTAGATACTATTAATAATTTAGGCTATACACTACATGGTGAATTACCAGATGAAGACCATGAAATTGTTATTACAAGTTACATTTATGAGCATTTTAAAGAATATGGATATAAGTTTAAGAATGAAGTCTTAGATGTAGAAATAGAAGCATCACAAATTAATTCATATGACGATATCATTGGTTTAGATTTTTACTATACTGAAAACTATGAAAAAACACATAACTTTAAGATTGTTGGTATTTTAGATACAAAGCTTGATTTTAGTAAATATGAAACATTAAAAAGTTCTAATTCAAACGTCTCTTGGACATTAATAAATGAGTTTCAAACAAAAAAGAATTATGGTCTTCATAATGTTGTAATAGTTAATGAAGGGTTTATTGAAAAACAAATATCTGAATCTAATCAAGGAGTTAGAATTTCAGGTAAAGGCTATCTAGACGTTGATTTTGGTGATTGGACTAGTGAAATAACAAATTTTTCACTACTTGAAGATTTTAAAAATGATGTTGTATTTTTTGATTCAAACAAAAAAACATTAAGCAATAGTGAAGTGATTGTGAATTTTAACTTATTCTCACAAACACTTGATTATGAAGAAGAAATTGTAATTAAAGGAATTCCTAATTACCAAGAGCCATATTATGAATTATTAAATGAAATGTTTGATATTAAAATAAAAGAATATGTCATTGATAATTATTCAGTAGCTGTTGAAAAAGGGTATGCAACTTATTATGATAAAGAGTCACAAGAAGAAGAATACCTATACAATGAAGAAATAGAACGATTATTTAGCGAATTTAGATGGGGCATTTTTTATAGTGATTCATCTGTTTTTGGTATATCAGGTTTAGAAATTAAAAATAATATTGCTAAAAGCATTAAATTTGAAGACATAACACCCAAATTAACCGATGTTAGAACCACCTCTAGATTTTTATATGATGATTTAAAGTCTTATTTTGCTTTTGGATATGCTATAAAAAATTTAGACACAGCAATTGAAAACGGATTTTTAAATTATATTTATGGCGAAGGATATTCTGAAATAAGTTATGCAGATTTGTTGTTTGATTATGCAAATAATTTAACTTGGAATAATATTACATTTACAGATGATTCAATAGAAGATGTTTATAAAGACATTAAACCTTACTTAATTAACCATATTAATACTTTTAAAAATAAAGAGTTAAAATATAATGCATACTCTTATGAAAAATATAATGAGAGTGATTTTACTGGAGAGATTACAGTCGTAGGTGTTTATATAGATAATTCAAATAATAATGATCAGTTATTAGCAAGTGAAAACTTATATAATAAATTATTGGAGTACTTTCCAATGACAAACCCCTACAAGTTTGCAGTGGGTTTAATGCCAAAAGACCGTGAAGGAATTAGTAAAATAGTTAACCTTAATTATACCGAGCATGATGGGTATTATCATACTTTAGAAACTGAAGTTACCTTTTTTATGGATATGGCAAATGATTTAATTGAAGATACATCGTCAATATTTTTATATATTGGAATTGGGTTTTCAGTTTTTGCGGCATTAATGTTATCTAACTTTATTGGTACCAGTGTTGCAAGAAAGAAAAGAGATATTGGAATTTTAAGAGCTTTAGGAGCTCGTAGTAATGACGTTTATCGAATTTTCTTAATTGAAAGTTTAATTATTGGACTTATTAATTTTGTAATAAGTATTGCTGCAACAATTACTGCAATATATTATATAAATACCTCTTTAAGAGAAGGTGTTGGATTAAAATTAACAATCTTTAATTTTGGAATAAGACAAATAGCTTTAATTTTATTAATA
>DURF01000037.1 GCA_012837395.1 Acholeplasma sp.
ATTGAGGAACCAGGATTAGCAGAACTTGTTAAAACCGTAGTTGCAAAGGGAAACTTAAAAGCATCTTTAGTTGCTGAAGAATCCGATGCATTCATTATTGCTGTTCCAACCCCAAATAATAATGATGAATATTTAGGATGCGATTTAAAATATGTGTTAAGTGCGACTGAAGCAATTTTACCATATTTGAAGAAGGGAAATGTAGTGATTATAGAATCAACTATTTCACCAAGAACAACAGAAGATTATGTAAAACCAATACTAGAAGAAAAAGGTTTTATAGTTGGTGAGGATATATATTTAGCACATTGTCCAGAGAGAGTTTTACCAGGACAAATCTTAGATGAACTAGTAAATAACAATCGTATTGTTGGTGGTATTACACCTGCTTGTGCAGATGCAGCAGCAAAAGTATATGAACTTTTTGTAAAGGGAGAAATAATAAAAACAGAAGCAAAAACTGCTGAAATGAGTAAATTAATGGAAAATACATTCAGAGATGTAAATATAGCATTAGCTAATGAATTAACTAAAATTTGTAACAGTTTAGATATTAATGTTTTAGACGTAATTAAAATGGCTAACAAACATCCGAGAGTAAATATTCATACACCAGGTCCTGGTGTTGGTGGTCATTGTTTAGCGGTTGATCCATACTTTATTTATTCAAAAGCACCAGAAATTGCTAAAATAATTAAATTGGCTCGTGATACAAATAATAGTATGCCTGAATTTGTAGTTGAAAATGTTGAAAAACTACTTAATAATGATAAAGAAAAAACTATAACTGCATTTGGTGTTACTTATAAACCAGATGTAGATGATTTAAGAGAATCTCCGGCTTTGAAAATAATAAGAATGTTGGAAGAAAAGGGATATAATGTAAAAATACATGATCCACATGTTAAGAATGAAGATTATTTAGATTTTAATTCTTCATTAAAGGAAAGTGATTTTTTACTTGTATTAGTTGGACATAAATTATTTAAAGAAATGGATATGAATAAAGTTCGCGAACTTATGAAAAATCCATTATTGTTTGATGTAACTGGTGCAATAAGAAAAAATGATATTGTTGATGTGATTAACTATGGTAATTTATATAAATTTTTATAGTTATTAAATGAGGGAATGTTATGAAAAAAATTTTAATTACTCAAAGTGATTTAACAATTGGCGGAATTCAAAAATCTTTAATTAATTTATTAAATCAACTTGATTATAGAAAATATAAAGTTGATTTAGTTCTTTTCGAAAAGAAAGGTGAATTATTAAATGAGGTCCCATCAGAAGTTAATATTATTTCAATAAAAGAAAAATACAATCTAACCTTATCAAAAAAAGAACGCATATTAAAGGAAGTATTTAGTTATAAATCATTTTTTAACAAATTATATAAAAATTTAAAAGATGAAACAAGATATGATGTTGCAATAGCATTTGATGGTTATGTTTCGTTTTCCGATTATTATGCTGCATTTTCAAATGCAAAAAAGAAAGTAATTTGGGTTCATAGTGATTTTTATTCGAGAAAAAAATTCCAATTTAAGTTTAAAATTAAATTGTTTAGTTTAAAAGACAAATATCAATATTTTGACCAGATTGTTGCTGTATCAAATAGCGCAAAAGAAGGTTTCATTAAAGTTTTTCCTAAAAATAAAGAAAAAACAACATATATTTGGAATTTCATGGAAGAACCCAAAAAAGACTTTTTAATTGAAAAACCAGATGTTATATTTAATAAAAATTATTTTAATATTATAAGTATTGGTGCCTTATTGCCTGTAAAAGGATATGAACGTTTAATAAAAGTTCATGCAAAACTGAATAAAAACGGCTTTAATATTAAAATGTATATATTAGGTGATGGTCAACGGCGTAAAAAATTAGAAAAGCTAATCACAAGAAACAATTTAGAAGATAGTTTTATATTGCTGGGTAGAAGAAAAAATGTTTATCCAATTTTAAAACAAGCAGATTTATTTGTTTCCTCATCTTATTATGAAGGTTTTGGAGTAGTTTTGCTTGAGAGTTTATCACTAGGTGTTCCTATTTTGGTGCCTAGAATATC
>DURF01000038.1 GCA_012837395.1 Acholeplasma sp.
AGACCTTGTTTGGAGATGTATGGTTTTTTCAAGTTTGATTTTTCTTTATGCTTTTTTGCCGTTGTGGTTTTTCCTCCTGTATAAAATTTTGTTTCAAATGTTTCAGTAGTTATACCATTTAGTTTATTTGTAAAATAGCTATAGTATGACAAGTCTTTTAGTTTATAATCGCTATATGCTTTACTTAATATATATGAATAAAGGATAAGTTGAAGTAAGTTTAATGCTCCAAATGAAATTTCTTCATTTGCATTATCACTTATTAACTTATCTAATAATTCATCAATCTTTAAAACATTAAAAGCATCTCTACTTCCTGTTTTATAATCGATAATTGAATATGTTTTATTATTATAAAGTTTAATTAAGTCTGCTTTACCTTTAAGGTTTTCAACTTCAATTGGCTTTTCAACAATTAATTCGTTAGAAGGAATTAACTCTTCTAACTCAACTAATAGAATTAAGGCATCAACTATAACATTTTTGTGTTTTTTAATATAGAAAAGAGTTCTAATTAACAATTTATCGTTATTTGATAAATTGTTAGTATGTAGTTTGTTAATTTTATTTAATTCATTTTTAAAATATATGTTGTAAAACTCATCAAAAAACTTATTAAAATCAAAGTCATCTTTATTCACTTCTGATAATTCAATTATGTAATTAAATATATTATTATGAACTTCTTCATCTTTTGCAAACTTAGTTGTTTGATTATCCTTTGATCTATCAACTTTTGTTTCGAAGAATACTAATAATAATACTTCAACTATAATATGAAAGAAATTACCTAAGTTAAGACTTACATTTTCCTTAAATGTATTTAGACCAATAATTCTTTCCAAATAATATACAAAGGGTGCTTGAATATAGGTTGTAATATCAGTCGGACTAAGTTTTAACTCTTTGTTTTCTATATAGTTTGAAAGCAAAATTCTTTCTTCATCTTTTATTTTAAAACTTGGATTAAAAGTTGTTTGCAAGAGTCCTTTTTTATTGTTTGAAAAGTATGTTTTATAATAATTTTTTGCATAACCTTTTTGAATTGTACTAAAATCTATTTTAATCTTACTGTCTTCTTTACTATATTGAGAAAATAGATCACTTGCTGAATACTCACCATCTATATCCTTTAATGAATATGATATTTGTTTAATGACTGGTGATGATATTAAAGATTCTAAATAGATATTATTACTAATATTCACCTTTGTACTTGTTGGATAATTAATTAATTCTTTTTCTGTATCTGATAAATAATCACTATCTTTAGTAATACTTGGAAATGATTCATAATTTCCATTTATAATAAACACAAAATCTTTATTACTAAGCGTTAGTATTTCATCAAGCTTAATCATTTTAATACCGTTAGTAAAGTTAGTATTAATATAAGTGTGCTTTATTTCTTCAAGTATTACAGAAAAAGATGTTTTATTATTATATTTATGATGTGGATATTTATTAAAGATATTAATGACTTCATTAATATTATTATTAAATTCATCTTCATTAATTA
>DURF01000039.1 GCA_012837395.1 Acholeplasma sp.
CACCTTTAATAGAAAGGCACTGTATTTATGATAATGCAGCTTGCAGGAAAAACAAGGGAACAGATTTTGCGAGACAAAGACTAGAAAAGTTTATGAACGCCTATAAACAAACAAACGGTAATATTAATGGTTATATTTTACAAATCGATATAAAGAAATACTTTGAATCAATTAACCATTTAGTATTAAAAGAAAAACTTTTAAAAATAGTAAAAGATAAAAAGTTATATAAACTACTTTCTAATATTATTGATTCATATTCAAATGAGAATGCCGAAAATAAAGGATTAGCATTAGGCAATCAAACAAGCCAAAACTTTGCGTTATATTATTTAGATAATATCGACAGACTAATTAAAGAAAAATACCAGATCAAATACTACATTAGATATATGGATGATTTTATAATAATTCATAAAGATAAAAACCACTTAAAAGCGTTACTTAGTGAAATAAAGGAAGAATTTAAAAAGTTAGATATCTTAATTAATGATAAAAAGACTTTTATTCAAAAATTATCACACGGAATTTCCTTTGTAGGATATAACTTTAAATTTAATAAAAAATTAAAGTTAGTAATAAAAGTTAAAAAGAAAACATTACAAAGAGTATTAAAAAATTATAAGAAAGCTAAATACTTTAGTAAGTATAGTAAAGAAGGTAAAGAATATTTTAATAATTTAATAAATAGTTTAAACTCAGTTTTTGAAAAAGAAAAAAATTATAATAGTAAATTTCATAAAAAGGTAAATGAATTAATGGCTAAAAATAAATTAGATGTAATATTAAAAAGAGAAAAAAGGATTAATGAAATTCACTATTATAATTTAAGAAAATCAAAAAGTTTAAATAAAATCAAAAACAAACACAAAACAGTTTTTGTCAATTACAGAAGAATTAATAAGCCAGAAGATAATTATGCAAAAGTATTATGTATGTGCTGTTGATAACGGAAAATATATAATTAAAAAAGGAAAAATTAATAGTAAAGAATATAAAATATTAGGAAAGTTTAAAAATAAAGTTGAAGCAATCAAGTTTATTAAAAGTATAGAGAATAATAATTTAATTAATTTAGACAGTGTTAAATTAAATAAAGATATCGATAAAAGAATAATTAGTTTAAGGGAAGATGAAGCGGTAATATTTACTGATGGAAGTTATGATATATCATATAAATTTAAAACAGAATGTTATAGTTATGGGATAGTTATTTTCACAAAAGAAAGAAATATAGGAAATCCTATAAAGTTAAATGGTAAATTATTAAAGCCTAAACACTTAAATTTAAGAAATATTTATAGTGAACTTAAAGCATTAATGATAGCCCTAAATTACACGGTAAAAAAGTTTCCTAAAATAAAAAAGATTTATATCTACCACGATTATATCGGAATATCTAAATGGGCATTAAAAGAGTGGCAGATTAAAAGAAAGTTTGTATATGATTATTGTAAATATATAAAAAAGGTAAAAAAGAGGTGTGAGTTAAAGTTTATTCACATTAATTCACATACTAGTATAAAATATAATGATTTAGCAGATGAACTTTGCAGTAAAGTGATAAAAAAAGATAAAGGAGAGAGTAAAGATGTTAACAGAATTAAAACAAAGAACAATTAAAGTTAATAAAAGGAATTATACTTATGAAGAGTTAGCTACTATGTTTTCTAAACTAGATGCCGAATATATAGTAAGTTTTTTAACCAACTTAAATTTAAGAATTCCAAGGGCATTAAAAGTAATAGCCTTTAAAGATGCACTTTTAAAGCCAGTAGTAGAAACAAGAAAAGAATTAAAAACGGTTACTGACTTAAAAAACTATCAACTTTCTTGGTTTAGAAAGTTTACAGAGTTTCAATTAGAAGAACTGATAGAAAATGATTATAATTATAAAGCGGTTATTGATAATTATACAAGTTCTTTATGGGTTGTTTTAATTGATTATTTAATTCAAAAAGATATATCTGAAAAAGAAATGAATAAATTAATCAAGGATTCAAGCGGTAAATATAATAAAACAAAAGATATTAAGAAGTTCAATCAAGAACTGAATCAAATTTCTTTTGATATAGAAGGAGAGCTTGATGGGGTTTCCCTTGATGCAATCCGTTCTGTTCTTTATAAAAGTTCTGTTATCCCACAAATAAAAAGACTTGGATTAAAATATGGTATTAATATTCCTAAAAGACTTAAAAAGGTAGAACTTCTAAATCTTATAATAGAAGAGTTAAAAAGAACCAATAAACATACCCAAGAGTTAGAACAAAAACTAAGAAAAACGAATGTTATCTTTTTGGAAAGGTATTGTAAAGATAATGATATTAAAGCGTCTACTGATCTTAAAAAAGAAGAAATCATTGAATTTATCTTGAAAAATGCAAATTCTTTAAAAGGCGTATATGTGGCTCCTGAATTAAAGGATGTTTATCTGCACGAAGTAACAGACTTTGAAGTATCGAAAGAAGAAAAGGTTATAGAAGACTATTTGGAAGAACGCATCCCGGAACAAGTATTGGAATTACAACAAAAAAGAGATGAGTTGAACGCTAAATACTTACAAGAAGTAAATGAAAACAAAAAAAGAATTGATGAACTGACTAAGAAAAACGAACAGTTAGCAAGTGAACTTTCAGAACTTAAAGAGCAAAAAACAGAACTAAAAGAAGATAAAACAGATGAAAAATACGAAAGTTTACAAAAGAAAACAGAAGAGCTAGCAAGTGAGTTATCAGAATTAAAAGGTAAAAAACAAGAATCTAAAGAAGAGAAAACGGATGATAAATACGATAACTTACAAAAACAAAACGAACAACTTTCAATTAAAATTGACACACTCACACACTTAATGTATCTAAAAGAAAAGCAAGAACCAAAAGTTATAGTTCAAGAAAAGTATTATGAGACAATCCCAAGAGAAAACATTAAAGATGCAACACCTACAGATACAAAAGAAGACACGGTAGAAGTTGTCCCTAACAAAGGTGCAAGAGCATTTATAGCACTGGGCTATATTTTAGTGATTGGTGCAATAGTATTTATCTTACTAACGGCATATTTAAAGTAAGAAAGAATAGATATGATAGATAGAGGTAAGAAGAAATGAAAGAAAATAAAAAAGAAAAAGTTAAAGAAAAGATTGCTGGAAAAATAATTGTTTCTACATTAAGCATTTTAATAGCGTTAGGAATTTGCGTATATTTGATAGTAAAATTTTATATATAATTAAATTTTCACTAAAAATATCTTTTATAAATCTTATAATACACAATTATTAAATATAGAAAGGTGATTATACTCAAAAATAATAGGCCGCTACACAAACGAGTATACAAGAGAAAAAATGAAAAAGAAAGTAATAGTTAGTTTATTTGGAATATTTGCGTTATTTTTATCAGTTTTATTTTTAATTGGTTGTGAATTTGGAAGTAAGATACCTTCCGATAAATCCTACTGGTTTTCTAATTCAAAAGAAGAATTTATTAAGTATGATGAAGAAAAAAACAATCTTGAACAAGCAGGAAGTTATTGGCACTTCACTTTGGCTAAAGATGCCGATATAACATTAAAAATTAGGATTAATGTTGATGATTTTAAAACTTGTGCTTATTTATATAAAAATGATGAACTTGTTAAAAGTGAAATAGATACAGGTATTTATTCAAGAGTGTATAAGTTATCGTTAAAAAAAGGTGATAAACTTAAACTTCATGCATTTTGGCTTTATTCTATTGAAACTAATGAAGAAGGTTTTAATATAGAAATGTTAACTATTGCCAAAGATGGTAACGAATATGTCATAAAAGAATTTGATAAATCGAAAAAAATCGAATAAAAGTAAAGTGAATATTGTTTAAAAATCAAGATATTGATTTTAGAAATTAAATAGGTGCAATAACTACAGTTTATGAATCCATCAAGGGTAAAATAAGATACTTCAAGATACCTTTATATATACTTTTAAGGGAAAATAAAGGAAAATTGAAAAAAGGTTAAAAAACACCTAAAAATAAACAAAA
>DURF01000040.1 GCA_012837395.1 Acholeplasma sp.
AAATTCCAAAAGGCCTTAAAGAATTAGAAGAAGGAAAAGTTCAAGGTCGTTTAGTAGCAGTATACGAAAAATAATTTATAGTTTTAAAAAAATAAAACACCAGTTTATAAAGCTGGTGTTTTTTTGATTTATACGTTGAAGACAACAAAGGCAAAACGAGGAGTTATTGCAATTAAGAAAAAATATCAAGATATTAAAGCAATATTAAATGAAGAACTTTTGAAATATGAAAATAGTAATATTGAAGTAGTAGAAGTTGGAAATCACTACCCATCAGGTTGGGAACTTGATACAGTTAAAAATGCAACAGGAATAAAAATTCCACAATTTGAGTTAACTGCTAATTATGGTGTTTTAGTCCTTAACGTCTCAACGCTTGCATCTATTTATAATGCTATTAAATTTAGAAGACCACTTTTAGAAAGATATTTTGGGCTATCTGGTAATGGTGTTAACAATTATAACTTTAGAGCAAGAGTAGGAACTAAAATTAGCGATCTTGTTAAAGTAGCTGGTGGATACATCGATGAAGAAATTCCTAAAGTCTTAGTTTTAGGTGGACCAATGATGGGAAGTAATACTTTAAGTGATGATGTTGTTATTAATCAAACAACAACATCAATGATTGTATTTAATAATGAAGAATATTTTGAAGAACCATGTATTCATTGTGCGGCATGTGTTTATTCATGTCCAGTAAAAATTCAGCCAGTTCAAATTATGAACGCATTAAAATCAGGAGATGTTAGTGGTCTTGAAATGTTAGAAGTAAATAAATGTATTGAATGTGGATTATGTTCATATGTTTGTCCTTCTAAGATTCACTTAACTGAGTATATGCGTCAATCAAAACGATTTTTAAGAGAGAAGGGTAATTAACAAATGCAAGCAGTAGCAAAAACAAGTCCTTATATTAGGAAACCAGTCAGTACTAAGAGAATGATGGCTGACGTATTAATTGCTTTAATTCCAATTTTATTTTTTGCAGTTTACCGTTATGGATTTAATTATTTATTAAAAGCGGTAGTAGCAAGTGCAATTGCAGTTGTGGCTGAAGCAGTTGCTTTTGGATTAATGAAAGAAAAAGATGAAACATATCAAGCAAGATTTAAAAACAAATATACAATTAATAATATAATTCCACCAATTGTAACAGCATTAATCTTTTTATTTACACTTCCAAGTACAATTTCATATTATGTAATTGTTGTTGGTGTGTTATTTGCAATTTTAATTGTAAAAATGATTTTTGGTGGATTAGGTAGAAATATATTTAACCCTGCTGGTGCAGCAAGAATATTTGTTGGTCTAGCACTTGCAAGTTTTATTTCATATGTCGATGTTGATGCAGTTGCAGGTGCAACCGCTCTCCAAGTTCCGTATGGAGAAGTATTTAGATATTATTCTATTTCTGATTTGTTTTTTGGAAACATACCTGGATCTGCCGGTGAAATAAGCGCTATCGCTATTTTAATTGGTGGAGGATATTTACTAATTAGAAGATCAGCAGACTATAGAGTAGTAGTTTCTAGTCTATTAACATTTACAATTTTAATGTTTGTTGCAGGTTTAGGGCTAGGTTATGGATTAGAGACATTTAAATATGTTTTATTCCATTTATTATCAGGTGGATTACTGTTTGGAATCTTCTTTATGGCAACTGATCCAGTAACTTCACCTTACACAGCGCCAGGTAGAGTTTTATTTGGTTTAATAATTGGTGCGTTGGTGGCAATTATTCGTCTTTTTGGAGCCCTTCCAGAAGGAATGGTATTTTCAATTGTAATCGCAAACTTCTTAGTACCATTAATTGATTATAAAAAATGGACAACAAATGTCTTTAACAAAAAACATATTATTGGCTATTCAACTGCCATATTAGTTCTTGCGTTAATTGTTTTTATTGGCGTAGGAGGTTTTTAAGATGAATGAAAAATTAAAATATACATTAACAGTTATTGTTTATTTAATTGTTACAATTGGTTTATTAGTTGGAACATTCTTCCTTTTAAAACCAATTAGAACAAATAATGTAAGTAAAGAAATATTAAAAAAATACGCAACAGTTGTAGAAGGTGTTGCTAGTGTTGAAGAGGTAGATTTTGAAGGAGCTATTATTACTGAAAAGTATAAAGGACTAAATCAATCAGGCAATGAAGTAGCGACACTATATACAGCAACAGCAAATAACTCATATGGTAGTATTACAATTGTTGTTGCTGTTGCACCAAACGGTGATATTATTGGAATTGATGCAAGAGAAGTAAACCAAACAGTTTTAGTGACAGAAATTACTCAATCAATTAATGACTTCAATGGAGACATTAGTGATACATATGATGGAGTTGCAGGAGCAACTGTAGCTAAAGGAACAATTGATGAAATTTTAGCAGCAATTAGAACTTCACACGGAGATGAAGAAGTACCAGAAAAACCTAAATCAGAAATTGAGTTTGTTGAAAAAGTTGCTGAAGGAAGAAAATATAAAGTATCAAAAGAAGCTGTTTATGTAGGAGCAGCAAAAGGTACATTATCATTTAATGTTGTAATTGATGAAGATGGTAAGTTAGTATCATATGAAGAAGTAGAATACGGTCATAGTGGTGAAAATTACAAAACAACCGCAATAGAATTCTTTGATAGTTTAATTGGTAAAGATATAAATACATTAACTGAAGATGAATTGGACGGTCATACAGGTTCAACAAATTCACGAACAACAATTTTAGATTTATTATTGGACTTAGCAGATTTTATGGAAAATGAACCAGAAGATGTTGTAGTCTTTGTTGAAGAAGTAGCAGAAGGTAAAAAATATAAATTAACAAAAGAATCAGTTTATGTAGGAGCAGCAAAAGGTACATTATCATTTAATGTTGTAATTGATGAAGATGGTAAGTTAGTATCATACGAAGAAGTAGAATACGGTCATAGTGGTGAAAGTTACAAAACAACCGCAATAGAATTCTTTGATAGTTTAATTGGTAAAGATATAAATACATTAACTGAAGATGAATTGGACGGTCATACAGGTTCGACAAATTCACGAACAACAATTTTAGATTTATTAATTGATCTATCAAGTTTTATAGAAGGAGAGAAATAAAATGGAACTTAAAAATCAAAATTTACTAAATGTTTTTAAACCAAGTGAAGTAAACTCACAATCTATCTCTGGAATAACATTAGCCCTACTTCCAGCAGCGTTTGTTGCTAGAACGATAGAATCAGCATTAATATTCTTATTGTTAGCATTGATTTATTTTATACTAACAACTATTACGATTAAAGGTGTTCAAACTTACTTACCAAAAAAAGGGAACTTCTTATTTGCAACACTATCATTTGTAACAGTAGCGGTTTTTGTCTCACTACTATCAAATGTATTTTTTGTAACATTTGCTAGTGAATATAATCATTATGTTGTCTTATTATCAGTTAGTGCACTACCTTACATGTTAGAAGCAGATAATGAAGATAAAGGAATAAACCAAAGTATGTTAAATACCCTTCAATCATTTATTGGATTTGCGATTGTTATGCTATTAATCGCAATCTTTAGAGAAGTGGTTGGAACTGGAATGATAACATTTGGAAAGTTTAGTGATATAAATTACCAAATTGATTTGTTTAGCAAATACGCTTTAACAGTATTTGCAGAACCGCTTGGTTCATTTGTGGTATTAGGATTCATAACCGCTCTAGTAAAAGGTAAGGGGGAATTCGCATGATTTTCTTAGGAACGCTATTTTCAGCAATATTTGTCTCTAACGTCCTTTTAGTAAAACTGGATGGAATGAAGTTTTTTAACCGTGAATCAAGTTTTAGTATTTTAATAACACGCGGTATTAAAGTTATTGTTGTAACACTTTTAACTGTATTAGTAGAATATCCAGTTACAACCTTCCTACTAGAGCCTGTTGGTCTTGAGTTTTTAACACCAATCTTTGTAATTCTCTTTTCATATGGAGCTCATATTTTAGTTCATAAACTATTAATATGGTTACCTAAAGTAGATGATACTGAAGATATTTTTGTGGACTATTATGTTTTCACAAACTCAGTAATTTTTACTGCAAGTATTATCGCAGGTCTAAGTGCAAGTTTTGTTGAATCGATTGCGCTTGGTTTAGGATTTACAATAGGTCATTTATTAATTATGTTAATTATGTTTACAGTAAGACCAAAACTAGACTTACCGGGTTCACCAAAAAGATTTAAAGGTAAACCGGCAATGTTAATTACTATGGCAATTATCGCAATGGCCTTTATGGGATTGGCGGGAATACTTTGATTTTTAGAAGAACAATTTTAATAATATTAATGACAATAGTTTCAGTTTTTAGTGTTTCAAGCATAAAAGCTGAAACTATTTCACCTAGTTACTACCGAAAAGTTATTCAAAATGTTTTTTCAACAACAAACATTTATGAAATTAGTAAACATGATCCTAATATTGATGATGCAAAAGCAAACCAATATTTAAACGAGGTTGCCGATTTAACTATAAAAATATCTAAATTAACAGACAATTTTAAAGAATATAAAGGAATTAATAATGTTTACTATATAAATAATAATGTAGGCAAGAATATTGAAATTGATAAACTTTTATATGATGTTTTAGTACTGGCCGAACAATATAAAGAATTAACTAATGGTTATTTTGATATATCAATAGGTAAGATTATTGATGAATGGAAAGCTATTATGGATAGTGGTGAAGAAATAAGTAAAAATGATTTCGAACAAAAAGTTACAGAAATAAAACAGATCCCTGTAATCAACAATGGTATTGAACTTACAAAAGATGATTCTAAGTACTATGTTAAAATAAAGGAAGGCGTTAAAATAGACTTAGGCGCAATCGCTAAAGGTTATGCAGTTGGTTTGGTTGACAAATATTTTAAAGATAAAGGACTAACTTACTATAGAATTGAAGGAAGTAGTAGTTCATTAGTTTATGGAGAAAATTATTATCGAGATGAAAATATGTTTCATATTGGTATTACGAATCCATTTGTTTATGATTATGGATATTTAAGAGTGAAAAATGTTAGTATGACCACAAGTGGAGATACTGAACAAAATGAATTAATTCATGGAAAATTAATTCATCACTTAATATCACCTAAAACAAAACAACCCGAAAACAATTATCGATTACTAACAATTATTAATGATGATCCAGCTTTAGCTGACGCTTTAACTACTGCAATGTTTGCGATGGATGAAGAAACGTTAATTAAATGGGCAAACGATAATGGAATCAAAGATTATATAGTATTTAAAAGTAACAAAGAAATAATTAGCAATTTCAATAATTATGAATTTGTTTTAACAAGTAATGAAGAAGATCCTATTAAAGCAACGCTTAAAGATTGGTTAATAGTATCGGGGATAGTTGTTTTTGTAGCTGGAGCAATCTATTTAATTGCTAGAAAAAAAGAAATAAAAGAATGAAGAAAGAAGGAATACATATGAAAACAAAATTTAAAGATATTGTTTTAATAGTTGCAATTGTTATTATAGCAGTTGCTGGTTTTCTTATGTTTTCCAATGTTTTTAAAAATACAACATATAATATGTCTTTAGTTATATATAATAAAGAAGTTGTAGCAGAAGTTGATTTTGTAAATAAAAAGGTTAACATTTTAAAGCAAGATGAATTAGGATATCCTAAATTAAATGAAGTAAATAATACAATAACTATACTAGGTAACTCTCAAGGGGGAGAAAGGTTTGAATTAGTTATAAAATATAATTATGAAAAACATAGTATGCAAATAATTGAAGAAGTAAGTCCTAAAAACATATGTAGTTCGGACGGCGAACAAACAGCAAGAACAATTACTTGTGTACCAAATGGTGTTTCAATAACTTTTTCTAATGATGGCGAAGTTGATTTAGATGACATCATTTAAAAAAAATAATTTAGGTAAAATGATTTTACTTGCTAATCTTGCGGCAATGGCAATCGTTTTAGGAATTATTGAATCAAGATTAGAATTATTTGTCGTACCGGGTGCTAAACTTGGACTAGCTAATTTAGTCTCCCTTGTCATTTTATATATGTTTTCTTATAAAGATGCTTTAGTAGTAACAATTATTAGAGTTGTTATGGTCGGTTTACTATCAGGCTATATTGGACCACCTTTTTGGATGGGACTAGGGGGCGGAATATTATCAATTACAGTTATGGGAATACTAAAAAAATTAAGAGCAGGAATAGTACTTGTTAGTTTGATGGGTTCAATAACGCATCAAATTGGACAAGTCTTAATAAGTGTTTTTATTCTAGCTTCAGTTGAAATAGTCATGTATTTATATATAATGATACCTTTAGGTGTTATCTCAGGTATTTTAATAGGTATAATGGCAGAGAAGTTTTTGAACCATTATAATATGCGTAATGAAATAGACTAAAATGCTTGATAAAAAAATATTTGAGTGTTATAATTACCAAGGAATAAAAACTTATCATGATCAAACGATTATGGCGGAAGGAGAAATAATATGAAAGCAAGTATACAACCAGAATATAAATTAGCAAAAGTAACTTGTCAAACATGTGGAGAGGAATTTGAATTAGGCTCAACTAAAGATGAAATCAAAGTTGATACATGTTCAAAATGCCACCCATTTTATACAGGTTCACAAACATTTGTACAAGCCCAAGGACGTGTTGAGAGATTTAACCGTAAATATGGCATAAGCAAAGAAGAAAAAGAAAATACAAAAGAATAATTTGTAACGTGACAACTGTCACGTTTTTTTCTATTAAAAAGAAGGAGAAAATTATGTTTCAAAATTTTGATGGCGGATATATTGAAGTTGTTTGCGGACCAATGTTTGCAGGTAAAACAGAAGAATTAATAAGAAGAATTAAAAGATTAGAATATGCTAAACAAAAATATTTAGTGTTTAAACCCCAAATAGATTTCAGATACGGTGATGATGTAATTGCATCTCATAATAAAAACACTAAAGCAGCAATTAATGTTGCTACAAGTACTGAAATATTAGATCATATTACAGATGATATTGAAGTTGTTATTATTGATGAAGCACAATTTTTTGATAATAAAATAGTTAATGTAATAGATCATTTAGCTGATCAAGGATTAAGAGTAATTGTTGGTGGTCTAGATCGTAACTTTAGAGGTGAACCTTTTGGTCCAATGCCACAAATTTTAGCTATTGCTGAAGTAGTTACAAAACTAACTGCAATTTGTCAAGTAAGCGGGAAACCAGCAACAAGAACTCAAAGAATAATTAATGGTAAACCAGCTAACTATGATGATCCAATTGTTTTAATTGATGCAGAAGAATCATATGAGCCTAGATCTAGAAATAAACACCAAGTACCTGGTAAACATAATGGACTTTAATAATATCGAGTGGACTAATGATGATTTTAATAAATACCGTAAATATTTATTATCATTAAAAAATACTGAAGATAAAATTATTTGGCGTAACAAAATTGTAAAAACTAATATGCCAATGCTAGCAATTTATCAGAAAGATATTAAAACAATAACTAATAAAATATTAAAGTCTAATGTATTAAACTTTTTAAATAATGTTGATTTTAAATATTATGAAGAAACACTTATTTATGGTAATATTTTAAGTAGTCTTAAATATTTTCCAATGTTTTATAAGTTTATTAATATGTTTGTTGATAAAATCGATAATTGGTCAACAGTAGATAATATGAAATTTAATAATATTTATAAAACAAATCCTGAAGAACTATTCGAATTGGCATTAACTTTTTTTAAAGATGAAAAACCATTTGTTAGAAGAACTGCAGTTTTAATAATGTTTGTTTATATTAAAGATACTAAGTATCAAAGTTTAATATATAAAAAGTTAGACGAATTATTAAATGAAGAAGACTATTATGTTAATATGGCAGCAAGTTGGTTACTTTGTGAACTGTTTGTAAAAAGTAGAAATGAAACATTAAACTATTATATAAATAATAAAACAAACAAGTTTATAGTCAATAAAAGTATTCAAAAATGTCGTGATAGCTTTAGAGTGTCTAAAGAAGATAAGGATATGCTTTTAAAGTTTAAGGTGGTTTAATGAATAATAAATATATGGAACTTGCATATAAAGAAGCACTAAAAGCTTATAAAAAAGGTGAAGTTCCCGTTGGTGCAGTTGTTGTTTGTAATAATAAAGTAGTAGCTAAAGCTCATAATTTGAGAGAGTCTAAACAAATATTTCACGGTCATGCAGAGTTTCTTGCGATGCAAAAAGCAAGTAAAAAATTAAAATCATGGCGCTTAAGTGAATGTGATTTGTATGTAACTTTAGAACCATGTCCAATGTGCGCTGGAGCAATCATTCAAGCAAGAATTAACAATCTTTATTATGCAACTAAAGACTTGAAAAGTGGCGTTGCTGGTAGTATAATAGATTTGTTCGAAATACCTTTTAACCATAAAGTGAATGTATTTCATGTTGATGATAAAGATAAAAGTGAAAAGTTATTAAAAGATTTTTTTAAAAATTTAAGAAAAAATAATAAATAAATTCCCATTAAGCATCATCATTCAATAAGGAAAGTGTGAACCTGGTCAGGTCTTGATCGAAGCAGCCATAAGCATTCTCTTTATGTGGATGGTGATGCTTAATGGGAATT
>DURF01000041.1 GCA_012837395.1 Acholeplasma sp.
AATGAACTTTGTTGATGGTTTGTTTTATAAAATAATTATTTATTTATTATTAATAACATTTAGTTATATATATCTATATCCACTTTTATATATGTTTACAAATTCATTAATGGGATCAGAAGATTTAATTAACGATGGAGTAAGATGGATTCCTACAACACTTTATTTTAGAAACTATGTTCAAGCTTGGCAAGTTTTAGATATTAAAAACAGTGTTTTTGGAACAATTGGTTATGTTTTAAAAGCAAGCATTTTATCAACCGTAGCTGCTGCAATTATTGGGTATGGTTTTGCTAGATATGATTTTCCTTTTAAAAAGATATTGTTTGTCTTAATGCTTGTAACATTTATTCTACCAACACAAGTAACAATGTCTTCAAGTATTCAAATAATGCGTGATTTAAAATTAATTTCAACTCAAAAGGCGATGCTTTATCCAGCTGCTTTGGGTCAAGGAATAAATGCGGCAATTTTTATATTAATATTCTTCCAGTTTTTTAGAACAATCCCAGGAGTATTAATTGAGTCAGCAGAAGTTGATGGAGCAAGCGAATTTAAAATATTTTACAAAATTGCATTACCGCTTGCGATTCCATCAATTATCGTTGTATTTTTATTTTCGTTTGTTTGGTATTGGAATGAAACATATTTAACTTCACTATTTACAAGTTCAAATGTTACTCTTCCGTTAAGAATTATTTCATTTAGAGCACAATATGAATCACTATTCCCACCAGGAAGTAGTGGAGCAGCATTAAATGAAGGGGTTGTATTAGCAGCTAATGTGTTAGTTATTATGCCATTATTAATAATTTATTTCTTAGGCCAAAGATATTTTACTGAAAGTATTGATAGAACAGGAATTACAGGTGAGTAATATGAAAAAGAAAATATATATGTTTTTATTAGTCTTATTAGCACTACCATTATTAGTTTCATGTGAGACTAAAACAAAAAAGGCCGCTAACCCGGATAGTTTAGTACCTTATTTAGATGATTATTGGGTTGCTGTTTGGGCAGATGAATTTAATGGTGATGAACTTGATATGACTAAATGGTCATATGAAATTAATGATTCTGGTGGTGGTAATAATGAGCTGCAATATTATACTGATAAAAACGCAATCGTTAGTAATGGAACATTAAAAATAGAAGCGAGAAAAGAACGTCATATTTCAAGAGATTATACATCGTCTAGAATTGTTAGTAAATATAAAGGCGATTTTAAATACGGGCGAGTGGTTGCTAGAGCTAAGATGCCTAGTGGTAGAGGAACGTGGCCTGCGATTTGGATGATGCCAACAATGAATACATATGGTGGTTGGCCAGCTAGTGGTGAGATCGATATTATGGAGTATGTAGGATATCGTCCAAATTATTTCCATAGTAGTCTTCATACAAAAAAGTATAATCATATTAATGGCACAGAATTAACATCAGAAATGAAAGTAATTGATGCAGAAAATGAGTTTTATACTTTTGAAATTATTTGGGAACCAGGTTTAATTGAAAGTTATGTAGATGGCTATAAAATAGCAAGTTTCAAATATACAGCAGCATTTAATCAAGAAGTTGATTATCATGAGGCATTTCCTTTTGATCAAGAGTTCTTTTTAATTGTTAATTTAGCAATTGGGGGAAATTGGGGAGGTGCACAAGGCGTTGATGACTCAATTTTTCCAACGGCACTTGAAGTTGATTATATAAGAGTTTATCAAAAAGATTATAATTACTATGATAAAGAAAACCCGACTAAACCTGATTTTGTTAATGTTTCAACAAAATTAAATAATTCAGTATTTTGGAGAGAATCAAGTGATGATATGGGTGTTGAGTATTATAATGTATATGTTGATGGAGAATTATATGGTGAAACTAATTTGCCACAAATTAGATTAAAAGGGTTAAACAAAGGAACTAAGTATAGTATTCAAATAGAAGCGATAGATTTTACAGGAAAAAGATCAGAGTTAAGTGATCCAATTGAACATGTATTTATATAGTATGATAAAATAAAGTTAAACCACCTTTGTTGGTGGTTTAACTTTTAAAAAAAGGGAGAAAATTATGAAAAAAGTAAGTGTTGCTATTATCGGTTTTGGAATGGCGGGGAGATATTTTCATTTAATGCCGTTATTAGAAAACAAAGATTTTGATGTTAAGGTAATTATGACTAGAAATATTGATAGACAAAAAGAAATTAAGGAAAGTTATCCAAGTATTAAAGTTATTAATAACTATGAAGAAATACTTAACGACAAAACAATTGATTTACTTGTAATCGCAACCTCTAATGATGTTCATTATGAATATACGAAAAAAGCCTTAAATCATAATAAACATGTAATATGTGAAAAAC
>DURF01000042.1 GCA_012837395.1 Acholeplasma sp.
AGATGAATATGGTTGATATCTTCCAAGAGTTATATATTCTTTTAATTCAAAGTTATAATGTTTTTGTTTAATAAAATCATCTTTTAATTGACTTTTGAAGTTGATAAAATTAAATTCATTTATTATATCTTTAATTGAAATTAAATTATCATTATAAAACTTAATTACTTCATTATTTAGTATATCTAAGTTAAATTCATCTATTGTTGGTTCTTCTTTATTAAACTTCTCGTTATCAAGTTTTGAAATTGTTAAAAGAAGGTCTCTATTATAAATAATTTCTTTATCTTCATCTTTTGTTAAACTAAATTCTTTTCTATTACGATTTAAAATAACAGGAAAGTATAAAAGCGGAGCTTTTATCGCAAACCTTTCCTTCTTCATATAACCTTCAATATATGGGTATGCGATATATAAGTTATATGAACCTGTTTCTTTAAAGTCTTTATTTGCATTACGATAAAGGGTTGTTAGATTATTAAATAAAGTATCTTTATCTAAGTTAAATTTATAGTTTTTAATTCTTTTATTAGTTAGAAATTCTATTAAATTCTCATCGTCAAGAAGGGTAGCTAAATCAAAACTTTTTACTTTTTCAATTCTTCCCATATATAAATTAGGATTATTTTTAGAAATATTAGTTAATCTATCTTTATAATTGTGTAAAACTTTATATGCTCTTTTAGATACTTTCACTTCTTTAGTTTCTTTTAATCGATAGTTGTTAATAATTTTTAAAAATTTTTTAGCATAAAGTTTATTAAAGTTTTTTTCTAAACCGGAAATAGCTAAAAAATCGTTAACTTTAAGTGGTTTTTTACGAACCATTTCAACTAACGCATCATCATTACAAACTACTGCATCTTTGTCATTATTTCTAATTTCGGATCTTAAGTTTATTAACTCTTCTAAGAGTTCATTTTTAAGTAACATATAATCAGCTCCTAATTTATTTGCTTACTACTATCTTAACATTTTATTGATGATAATAAAAAGACATTTAATTGTAAAATTAAACATCTTTTTATTATTCGTTATTCTATTTTTGCTCCAAATGGAAATAGTGTTAGAATTGCTAGTTTAAATCGTTGTAATGCAAATGGTATTCCAATGATTGTTACAAAGAATAAAGACCCTGTAACTAAGTGTAATAAAGCGTGGTACCATCCAAAAAATATTAACCAAATAATGTTTAAAATTGGATGTTCAAAAAAGTTTGTTTCAACGCTACTACCAAAGGGAGTTAGAACTAATCTTGCTAGTTTAAATAGTTGAAGACCAAACGGTATACCAATAATTGTAATACAAAAGATTAATCCCGCTATGAAATACATTATTGCAGAAACTAGTCCACCAAAGATAATCCAAATAATATTTAATAGTGTTCTCATTATTATTCTCAACTTTCATTTTTTTTAATAATATCATAATTAAACATAAATATTTCAAAATATACTTATTATTATTTTAAAAAGATAAAAACCATAAACACAACAAAAGACCTGAAGGTGTTATTGAAGTTACTCATAATTCATACGAACATGTTTACATTAAAGAATATAAACTGAATTGTAATTAAAAACCCCCTATTTAGGGGATTTTTTGTTGTTATTCTAATTCGAATGCACCAGTAAATAATTGGTAGTATGTTCCTTTTTCATCAATTAATTGATCATGGTCTCCGCGTTCAATAATCTCTCCATCTTCCATAATTAAGATAGCTTTTGAGTTTTTAATTGTTGAGAGTCTATGAGCAATTACAAATACTGTTCTACCTTCCATTAAACGATCCATACCATCTTGAATTAACTTTTCTGTATATGTATCAATTGATGAAGTTGCTTCATCAAGTATTAACACTGGTGGGTTAGATATTGCTGCTCTAGCAATTGATAATAGTTGTCTTTGACCTTGTGAAAGGTTTGAACCATCATCGGTTATAATTGTGTCATATCCTTGTGGAAGTTTTAAAATAAACTCGTGTGCATTTGCTAGTTTAGCTGCATCAATTACTTCGTTATCTGTGGCATCTAATCTACCATATCTAATATTTTCTTTAATTGATTTATTAAATAGATGTGTATCTTGTAATACCATACCAAGTGCTCTTCTTAATGAAGATTTTTTTATTGTAGTTATATCAATACCATCAAATGTTATTGTTCCACTATCAATTTCATAAAATCTATTAATTAAGTTGGTAATTGTTGTTTTACCTGCTCCAGTTGATCCAACAAGAGCAATCTTTTCACCTGGTTTAGCAAATAGTGATATATCTTTTAAAATCAATTTATCTTCATCATAACCAAAGTTTACTTTATCAAACCTTACATCTCCATAAAGACGAATTAAACCTTCATCTGTTTTCCAAGCCCAGTTACCTGTTTTTATGTTTGATTCTACTAATTCGTTATTTTCATTTACTTCAACATCAACTAATTCAACTGTTCCATTGTCTACTTCTTGTTCTAAGTCCATTACTTCAAAGACACGGCTTGCACCAGCAAGCGCCATTTGAACAAAGTTTAGTTGTTGACCCATTTGGTTTACTGGACCAGTAAATTGTCTTGTAAATAATAAATACGCAACAAGTCCTGTAACAGTTAATGGGTTTGCATCGCTTAATACTAATAATGAACCAAGAATTGCAGCAATCGCGAAACTTAAGTATCCAAGGTTAACAGTAATTGGAATTAACATTCCACTTCTTGCCATTGAGATTCTACCTGTATTAGCAACATTTCTATTTAATTTAGAAAAACCTTTTATTGCTTCATCTTCATATCTAAATACTTTAACTACTTTTTGACCTTCAATCATTTCCTCAATATAACCATTTAGTGCACCAACATTTTTTTGTTGTGCAATAAAGTATTTCTTAGAACGCATTGAAATAATTCTTGTTACTAAAATTAATAATCCACTAAAGATAATTGTAAAGATTGATAATAACCATGATGTTAAAAACATCGCTACTAAGTAACCAATCATTAAAAACACAGAACTAATTATTTGCGGTAAACTTTGTGAAATCATTTGTCTTGTTGCGTCAACGTCATTTGTATATCTACTCATGACATCACCATGTTTATTACTATCAAAGTATTTAAGTGGTAGACCCATCATATGTGTAAATAAAGTTTCTCTAATGTGTAATAAACTGTCTTGACCAACACTTACCATCATTCTAAGTTGTGAATAGGTAAATATCATATTTATTGAATAGAGTACAGCCATTGTAAGAATTAGTTTGATTACACCACTAAAATCTGTGGAATTATTTTCAAACATTAAAATAGCTTCATCTAAAACATTTTGGATTGTTGACATTGCACCTACGTTTGCAAATGT
Source organism: Acholeplasma sp. (assembly GCA_012837395.1). Taxonomy (GTDB): domain Bacteria; phylum Bacillota_I; class Bacilli_A; order Acholeplasmatales; family Acholeplasmataceae; genus Haploplasma. Next base: position 3,352 of record DURF01000042.1, read on the forward strand.
CGCAATCGCCATAAAGGTTAATACTAAAATTAATTTAACTTTGTTTCTACTAAACACTAATTTAATTAGGCGTGCAAATGTACCTTTTTTAGCTTTTTGTTTTTTCTTGTTTTTGTTCATTATTCCACCTCTTTCGATTTATTTTGAGCATCATAAATCTCTTGATACATTTTATTATTTTTATATAACTCATCATGCTTACCGATTGCGTTAATGCCTTTATCATCCATGATTACAATAATATCCGCATCTTCAATCGAAGATAGTCTTTGACTAATAACCACTTTTGTCATATCTGGTGTTTCAGTGCTTAGTGAGTTTCTAATTTTTGCATCAGTCTTAGTATCAACAGCACTTGTTGAATCGTCTAAAATTAATATCTTTGGATTAGCAATTAATGCTCTTGCGATTGTTAATCTTTGACGTTGTCCACCACTAACGTTAACTCCGCCTTGTTCAATCCAAGTGTCAATTCCTTTTTCCATCTTCATTACAAAGTCATAAGCTTGCGCTTTCTTTAGTGCTGCAATGATTTCTTCATCGGTTGCATCTTTTTTACCCCACTGAATGTTTTCTCTAATTGTTCCACTAAATAAAACGTTCTTTTGGAGCACTAAAATAACTTCTTCTCTTAGTGCTTCTAAACTATAGTTTTTAATGTCTTTACCACCAATATAAATAGTTCCTCTTGTTGTATCGTATAGTCTTGATAATAATTGAACTAAAGTAGATTTACCTGTTCCTGTTGATCCGAAAACACCTACAAATGATCCACTTGGAACATCTAAATTAACATCTTCTAAAACATATTTGCTACTATTAGCATATCTGTAATATACATTTTCAAATTTAAACGAACCATCAATAATTTCACTATCTGGTTTGCTTACCTCAGTTAAATATGGTCTTTCTTCTAATACTTCATTAATACGGTCAACTGATGCTCTTGACATAACTATCATTAAGAATACTTGACTAATCATCATTAAACTAAATAATACTTGGTTAACATATGTAATTGTATTAGCAAATTGTCCTTCTGTTAATCCACCAGCAACAAATAGTTTTGAACCAAACCAACCGATTAATACAAATGTTAATCCAATTGCAAATTGCATTAACGGTGTATTAAAGATAATAACTCGTTCAGCTTTAATAGCAACATCTTTTAAAGAATTGGTTGCGTTGTTAAATCTATCAACTTCATAACCTTCTCTAGTAAATGATTTAACAGTTCTAACTGCTATTAAATCTTCTTGAATTGTTAAGTTTAAATTATCTAAGCGTTTAAACATTCTCATAAAGTGCTTGTGTGCTATTCTCATAATAACTACAAAACCAATAATTAAGATTGGTGCACTTATTACAAATGCTAGTGATA
>DURF01000006.1 GCA_012837395.1 Acholeplasma sp.
CCCACCTTTTATTATTAATTCTAAAAGTAATACCAGAAGTGGTCTTTTTACAAAAATTGATAATAACCCCTTAAAAGATTTATCAATCAATCCAAATCATTTCCTAACCTTTCCTATTAAAGTTGGGCCTTTATTAGCATTTGTATATATCCACAGAGATTTTATACATCAAGGAATAGCTTTATCAAATCTCTTCCAATTTGCTAATTATGAAAATTTCAAAGATAAAAGTCCTGACTTAGTTTATGTATATGGTATTAAAGAATCTGAATATGATTGTAAATACTTCTATGATGATAAAGAAGATATATTAATAGGATTTGTAAGTCGTGATGATAAAAACGATTATTTTGGTTATTTAAAGAAAATGTTATTAACACTTCATAATGTTAAAATGATTAATTCTGGTCATCTACCTATTCATGGTGCGATGGTTAAAATTAAATTAAATGATAATAGTATAAAAAATGTTGTTATTGTTGGTGATAGTGGTGCTGGTAAATCAGAAACTCTAGAAGCCATGCGTTTAATAGGTAACAAACAAATTAAACGTATGGAAGTTGTTTTTGATGATATGGGTACTTTTAAAATAAATGATAATAATAAAGTTGTTGCTAATGGAACTGAAACAGGAGCATTTGTTAGACTCGATGATCTTGATACAGGTTATGCTTATCAAATTATGGACCGAGCAATGTTTTTAAATCCTAACAAAGTTAATGCAAGAGTTGTTGTTCCTATTAGTAGTTATGATTTTATTATGCAAAATCATAAAGTTGATTTATTTTTATATGCTAATAATTATGATGAAGAAAATAGTGACATTAAAGTTTTTGAAAACATTAATGAAGCTTTAGAAGTATTTAAACGTGGCCGTAGAAAAGCGAAAGGTACTACTAGCGAAGTTGGCCTTGTTGAGTCATACTTTGCTAATCCTTTTGGACCAGTTCAAATGCAACAAGAAACTAATATATTACTAGACAAATTCTTCAATAACTTAAAAGATAATAAAGTTATTATCGGTGAAATATATACAAAACTAGCTGTAAGTGGGCATGAATCAAGTGGTCCTATAGAAGCAGCTAAATTATTATTAAATTATTTAACAGGAAAAGAGTGATACTTTTTATGAATACATATTTAACAAAAGTTTATGTAAAATTAGAAAACAAATATCCAAATCAATATGAATATTTAAATGCTGTAAAACAGTTTTTACTTTCTATTAATGATTATGTTGAATCAATTGATGACCTTGAACAATTAAACATTATTGAACGCATTGTCGAACCGGACCGAATTATTTCCTTTAAAGTACCTTGGGTAGATGATAATGGTAATGTCCAAGTAAATGTCGGTTGGCGTGTTCAACACTCAAACTTACTTGGTGTCTATAAAGGCGGGATAAGATTTAGTAAAGATGTTAATGAGTCAATTATTAAATTTTTAGCCTTCGAACAAACTTTTAAAAATAGTTTAAGTGAACTCCCATTAGGTGGTGCTAAGGGCGGTAGTGATTTTAATCCCTTAAATAAAAGTGATTTAGAAATAATGCGTTTTAGTCAAAACTTTATGCGTGAACTTTATAAACACATAGGGCCTGATATTGATGTTCCTGCTGGTGATTTAGGTGTATCAGCTAAAGAAGTTGGTTATTTATACGGCATGTATAAAAAACTTACCTCTACTCATAATCCAACCTTTACTTCAAAAGGATTATCCTTTGGTGGAAGTCTACTTCGACCAGAATCAACCGGATATGGAATATGTTATGTAACAGAAAAAGCTTTAAATACTTATTTTAATGATTCTATTAAAAATAAAAAAGTTATTATCTCTGGTGCTGGCCAAGTTGGAATTAATACTGCAAGAAAAGCTAAGGAACTTGGTGCTAAAGTAATTGCGATTTCATGTTTAAAAGGTGTTTTATATAATGAAGATAATCTAGATTTAGACTTAATAAGTAAACTTAACTCTAGTAAAGATGAACTTGATGTATACTTAGAAAAATATCCTAATACTAAGTATTTTAAAAACCCTAAAGATATTTGGAAAATTAAAGCGGATATCGCAATTCCATGTGCAACTCAAAACGAGTTAGACGAGAGTGATGCTAAGACCTTGATTGATAATGGTTTAAAAATGCTTGTTGAAGGAGCTAATAAACCATCTACTGATAAAGCAATTGAGAAATTCATTAAAAACAAAGTCTTATTCATCCCATCTAAAGCAGCTAATACTGGCGGTGTAAGTGTTTCTAGTTTAGAAATGCATCAAAATGCTACTACAAGTAAATGGAGCGCTGAAGAAGTTGATAGTAAGTTAAAAGTTATCATGGGAAATATCTTTGATAACATTTATGAAACTGCAAAAGAAATTAACAATATTTATAACTTAGAAAAAGCCGCTAATATCGCATCATTTAAGAAAATTTATGAGGCAATGAAAGCTCAAGGAGTATAAAATAATAAAACTGTGTCAATTCCTTATATCGGTTTTGACACAGTTTTTTTGTTATATTAATTTATCTTAGTAACCCAATTAAACTTATCTTCAATCTCACCATATTGAATACTTAAAAGTGTTTCTTTTAATTTTAGTGAAATATCATGTTTATTATAATTAATTACTTTATCATTATGAGTAATTGAACCAATTGGTGTAATTAGTGCTGCTGTTCCACATGCTCCAACTTCTTCAAATTTATCAACATCATTTATTAAAATATTTCCTTCGATAACTTCTAATCCTAAATAATCTCTAGCAACCTTTTTTAAAGAATCATTAGTAATACTTGCTAGTATCGAATTTGATGTTGGTGTTACATATTTGTTATCTTTAGTTATTCCAAAGAAGTTTGCTGCTCCAACTTCTTCAATATATTTATGAGTTTTTGGATCTAAAAATATCGTATCATTAAAACCTTGACTTTTCGCTTCATGAAGCGCAATAAGGCTTGATGCGTAATTTCCTCCAACCTTTACATCACCTGTTCCTCTTGGTGCTGCTCTATCATAATCAGTTACCATTACATCAATCGGTTTTACTTCTGTGAAATATGCTCCTACTGGTGATACTAAAATCATAAATAAATAATTTTCACTTGGACCAACACCAAGTTTTGGTCCAACTCCAATCATAAATGGTCTAATATATAAAGCTTGGGTTTTACTTTGTGGAATATATTTTTCGTTTGCTAAAACCACCTTTTTAACCGCATCAACAAATTCTTCTTCTGGTATTGCAGGCATTAAAAGTCTTTCACAACTTTTTCTAAATCGTTTGGCGTTATCTTTAACTCTAAATAAATTGATTTCACCTTTATCATTTTTATATGCTTTTAATCCTTCAAATGCTTGTTGTCCGTAATGTAGCGAGGTTGACATAGCAGATATTGTAATATTATCATCTTCAGTTAACTTTCCTTCGCTCCATTTACCGTCTTCATACTTTCTAATATACATGTAGTCTGTTTTATTGTAGTTAAATCCTTTAATATTTTTCATCTTTAACCTTCTTCCTTGTTTTGATATTCAAAGTATTCTTGTATAATAATACCACTTATCAAAATAAAATACAACAAAACATAAAACAAAGGAAGTGAATCAACACTTCCTTTGTTTCTTAATTATATGTATGAAAATTTAATGTGAAATTTTGTGGTTCATCAATATTATTAGTAACAACTAAATAATAAATTCCATAATCATTTTGTATTATATCAGTAATGAATCCACTACTTTCATAATGACTTTGTTTATTGTAGTGACCGTGATTATATTTAAACAATTCAATTGTAATTGGAAATGGTATATTGTTTGAATAAAATTCCAGATTGTATTCGTCAGTCATCTCAATTTCATAAATAATTGGCTTATCATTTAATTTTATCCATATTTCACTTACCTCTGAAATTTTAATTAGTTCTGCTTCTTCAAAGTTATATGGTGGAATCGGATTTTCAAATATTTTATCTACTAAGTCTTCTAAAATTTCCCAATCATCTTCACTTAAGTTGTAATAGTCGAAAGTAGCGACTTTATTAATTAAATCATACAAATCATTTAGTTCAACTAGACAATTTGATTTAAACTCACTTAAGTTTTCAATTTCTAATTTTTCCTTAATATCGTCATTAACTAAAATTTCATCAAATAATATATTAATTAAACGATCAATTTCAGTTTTTGTATCTTTTGTTAATGAATTATTAAGAATTGTACCTACATAATATACTGCCATGTATTGCATCTCTTTATAAGTGTCAGTCATAAGTTCTTCATGCTCAAAAAAGTCTTTACCCTCTAATTTGTTAGCTTCAACAATTATTTTAGTCTTAATTTCACTAATTGAAATTAAGATTTCAATTAAACTTTCTACTTCATCATTATAGTCGTTTAAATTAACATCCACAAATAATGCTAATATTTCTAGTACAGACTTAACATTTTCATCTGTTAAATCTGTAAATAATATTTTATCTATATTAAAGAATTCATTTACTACTTTATCTAATAACTCACTATAAGAATCGCTGTTTAAACCATTGTTTGCTTCATTAAACTTTATTAATGCTTTAATTAACGGAATAATTTTATCGTCATGTTGTTTTAATAAATTATTAAATAAATCAAAATTATCTCTTAATGTTTCCAACATTAGAATCTCTTCTTCATTTGAGAACTCTCTTGATTGTTCTATAACAGAATTTAACATCGTTATATATAATTCTTCTTTTAAATCATCAGTAAAAAAATCATCATACATTGTTTTTACATCTTCAAAGAATTCTTCATATCTTTCTAATGTATATAGTAGTACAGCCAAAGTAGCAAATTCATTATTTGGCTTACTACTAATAATTTCTTGAATATCATTTAAATATCTCACATCAATAAGTTCTAATAAATCGATAAATACTTCAAGTGAGATTGTGTTTAAATCGGCCATTAACGATGTGTATTTTAATAATTCTTCAATATCCACTGAATCACCTGATGCAGTAATTATTGTTTTATATACACTTTCTAATGCTTCTTTAGTAGGAATAGATTTTTTAAAAATTGGAATCATCACATCTTTTATTAAAATGATTTCAGAATATGTTAATTGTTGGCCATTCATCACTTTATTAAAAATTAAAATAAACTCGGGACTATTTAATGTATCTTTAGTTAAAATAATAAATTCATACACTTTTTCAAAAGCTATAATTACATTATCATAATCTGTTTCTAATAGTTCTAACATACCAGTTGATAATCTTATTTGTTGTTCTAACGTATTGATTTGTTCTTCATAATATTCTACAAATGATAATCTATCAGCTATTTCAATTAATATATATACTGTGTTATATACACTTGAAATATCACTGTTGTTTGCATTATCTATACTTTTAATAATGCTAAAGATATTTTCATAATAAGAATCGTTATTATAATATAAATTAACATCATAATAGCCATTAATAAGATAGTATGTATTCTTTAAAATTTCACGGTTGGTGGTGGTTAAAAGTTCATTTACTGCTGCTTTTTCATCATTAGTTTCAGCATATTTTTCTAAAATTGTTGTTAATGTTTTAAATTCATGACTATCTTTATATATATTTGATTGATTTTTAAAATAATTTATTTCTTGATTTAAACTGTTAATATCTTCTTGAGCGCTACTTTTTAATTCTTCTAATTGGAAACTTGAAAGTTTTATTGCTAAAGTTCCCACCAAATTACCAGTTAGACCTAGTTCTTCTATATCTCTAATTAATATTATAAGATCAGTATAACTGTTAATTACATCTGGTTTTTTTAAAAATCCGAAGACTTTTTCGAAAAGTGCATAAATATTTCCAGGAGAAATATTGTTATAACTAGCTGATTCAATATATGTATCTACTAATTCAACACTCATCAAATATTTATCATATTGATATTGATCTGTAAAATCTCTTAATTCCATATTTACTTTATAACTTGGATTAAGTACCTCTAATAATTTTGTTTTAGTTTCATCATCAACTTCATGAGTTACTAAATAGTTTAAAATTTCAGAAAACATTGATGTTTTATTATTTTTAACTGCTTTAATTTTTATTTCATAATTTCCAACATCTAAATTTAATGTATTAAGATCAATAGTTGTTGCTGTTTGACGATATTGTTTATCATTTACAAAAACTATGTACTCAGATGCTCCTATTACTTGATCCCACCTAACAACACTTCCATCTAATATAACATTCTTAGGTGATAAAACATCTAATTCAACTACATAAGTTATCGATTCCGATAAGTCTGATTCTCTATTTCTAATAACTACCTTTACACTAATGTTATAACTTCCTTCAGATAATTCTAAGTTTTTTAAATTATACTCATTAGTCAGAGTTTCATATTCATCTTCTTCAACTACAACATAGTACTTGTCAGCTTCCAAAATTTCGTCCCAAGATAAAATATCATTAGTTATTTTTAAGTTTTCAGGAGTAATGTCTATTTTTATACATGAAGTTAATATAAACCTAAAATAACTAAAGTTATAACCGAAAGTCTTTTTCTCATATTTTTTCTCCTATTTCATTTGGCTTAATTATAACCTTTTTAATTTGATTAAGCAACTTCAAGAATTTATTACAATATAAATCCTTTACTATTTAAAATTTTTATTATATTATTAAGTTAGGAGTTAAAAGAGATAAAATGGACAAAGAACACATTTATGAACCGCTTAAGACATATAAAAACGTCTTAGCACCAAAACATGAAGAAAACGTGAATGCTTACTTTAACGAATTAGTTGAAAAGTCTGGTGTTGATATTAGTGCTAATAAATCAACTATAAAAAAATTAAGAAAAGCTGATTCACAATTTAAAGACATTAAAAAAACTATTGCAAATTTTAATTTGCTAAAAGTTTTTATGATTGTTGTTGCAATCATCTTATTTATAATGCCCTTTATTCATTATAATAGTGCTACTTTTGAATTTAGTGGATTAAATATTTTAATTGTTATTTTAGAAATATTAGTTGGTGGTTTATTATTGTTTTTAGTTTTTTCAAAAGTAAGCCCTAAAATAAAGAAGCTAAAAGCTGATAAAGCTGTTTTAAGGGATGAAATAACTAAACTTACTGAAGAAGCAAGAATTCAAATGGAACCTTTAAATAATTTATTTACTGAAGGTATGGCTTTAGAGCTATTTAAAACAACTCTACCTTTAATTAATTTTGATAGTTATTTTAATTCAGCTAGATTAGATTATTTAGTTAGTAAGTTTGGATTAAATGATGTTCCTAGTTTAAATAGGTCAACACTTTTTGTTAAATCTGGTGACTTAAACGGTAATCCGTTTTATATCGCAAACGATTTAGTACATGAAATGGGTACTAAAACATATACTGGTTCTATTACAATTAGTTATACAGTTTATACAACTGTTAATGGTAAAAGAACAGCTAGTAGGCGAACTCAAGTTTTAACAGCAAGTGTCACTAAACCTTATCCTTATTATTCTGAACAATCTTATTTAGTTTATGGAAATGAAGCTGCACCTGATCTTATTTTCCAAAGAGAAGATTCAGATGCTGAACACTTAGATCAAAAACAAATTGATCGCTTAGTTAAAAGAGAAACAAAAAGACTTAAAAGAAAACAAAGAAAAGCAACTAAAAAGGGTGGTAGTTTTACTCAATTAGGTCATTCAGAGTTTGAAGTTCTCTTTGGAGCTACTAACCGTAACAATGAAGTCCAATTTAGATTACTTTTTACACCACTTGCTCAAAAACAATTACTTGATTTAATGAAAGATAAAACAATTGGTTATGGTGATAATTTTGATTTTGATAAATATAATAAAATCAATATTATATATCCTGAACACTTAAATATGATTGATTTAGATGTTAAACCTAGTTATTTTTATAATATTGATTTTGAAATTATTAAAGAAAAATTTATATCTTATAATAAACACTACTTCAAAGCAATCTACTTCACTTTTGCACCAATTTTATCAATCCCACTTTACCAACAACATAAACCTCACGAATATATCTATAAAGATTTATATGATAGTTATGCTAGCTTTTACGAACATGAATCAATTTTAAATAAACTTGGAGAAGATAAATTTAAACATCCTAACTCTCAAACAAAAAACATTTTAAAAGCGAAAACAATTAAAAGTGGCAATAATACCGATAAAGTTGAAGTTACCGCATATGGATACGAAACAAAACAACACGTTGATTTTATACCTAAACTAGGTGGAGACGGTAGAATGCATACAGTTCCAGTTCACTGGACTGAATACATTCCAGTTTCTGAAACTACTACTGTTGATATTAATGTTATTGAGGAAGAAAAAAACTTGAATTACCGTGATCATTTAGAATCATTTGTAAAAAGATTAAAATCAGGAAATGATGTAAAAGAAGAGGATTTAATTATAATTAATAGGTTTATCACATATATAAACAGAAAATAGTATGATATAATAAAAATAAATTAAATGGAGGTTATTTATTATGGCAAACGAATTAGATGAATTAACTGGGCCGGTAAACGAACAAGGTCGAGATATTAATGTTATTGAGAAGCAGTTACCTGTTAAAGTAGGAACTGGTTCATTAGTTTTTGAAATTTTCTTATGGTTTCCACTTATTATTCCGGGGTTAATTTTCTTATTTATGAAAATTAGTGCAAGAAACTATTTAAGAGCTCTTCAACAAAGAATTCAACACAATGCATCACAAATTGACAACTACTTAGAACAAAGAGTTGTAATTTTACAAAACGTTGTAGGAATTGTCGAAAAATCAATTGATTTAGATAAAGATGTTATGAAGTCAGTTGCTCAGTTTAGAAGTGGAATTAATCCTAATGATACTAACCGTAATGATATTGCTGGTGAACTAGATGCAACTATGAACAGTATTAGATTATCATTTGAAGCATACCCAGATTTAAAAGCTCATAGAGCACTTGCAGATGCAATGCAGCAAAATAGTTACTTACAAAGAGAAATTACTGCTGCTAGAGAAGTTTATAATGATACCGTCTTAAGATGGAACCAAGATATCTTTGCATGGCCTACAAAAATGATTGTAGCTGCTAGAGCAGGTTATACAACTAGAATTCCGTTTACAACAAGTCGTGAAATTAAAGATCGTGCAAGAGAAACATTTTTCTAAAATAAAGTTTTAAAAGATGAAAAATCATTTACATTTTGTAGATGATTTTTTTATTTTGTTTTCATATTTCGATGAAAACAATAATGTAAATTATAATATTTTTAATGAAAGTATCAGTGAAAAAAAATTTACAATTTAATATTGTGATTTAAGCCAATCAATCTTTGTTCTATGTTATAATCAAAAATAAGAAAACATAGAACGGGGGAAATTAAAATGAAATTACCAAAACTAATTACAAAACGTAATGGTGATACAGTCGAATTTAAATCAGACAAAATTTTTACAGCAATTAATAAAGCACGTATTCAAACCGAAGAGTTTGATTTAGACGAAGTACAAAAATTAACAGATCAGGTTTTAAAGGAAATTGAGAAAAACAATGACTTTGAAAACTTAACTGTTGAAAAAGTTCAAGACTTTGTAGAATCTGTTTTATTAGATTCAAAACACAAAGCAACCGCTAAGGCTTATATTATTTATAGAGAACAAAGAAGCCAAGCACGAAAACCTAATATTTTTAAGTATCGATTAAATTTAAAACCTTTTGAATATCCTGAGTTAGAAAAATATAAAGAAGCTATTCAACATTCATACTGGTTGCATACTGAATTTAACTATACATCAGATATTCATGACTTTAAAGTAAACGTAAATGATGCTGAACGTAACGCAATTAAAAACGCAATGCTTGCGATTGCGCAAGTTGAAGTCTCAGTAAAGACATTTTGGGGAGATTTATATCATAGAATGCCTAAACCAGAACTAGGATCTGTTGGTTATACTTTCGCTGAAAGTGAAGTTAGACATCATGATGCATATTCACATCTTTTAGAAATATTAGGATTAAATGATGAGTTTGAAAAACTAAAAGATATTCCAGAATTAATGCAAAGAGTTGATTATTTAACTAAGTCTAATACTTTAGCTAAAACAGAAAGTGATCGTGACTTCACTCTTTCAGTCTTACTATTCTCATTGTTTATTGAACACGTTTCACTATTTTCACAATTTTTAATTATTATGTCATTTAATAAATATAAAAACTTGTTCAAAGGAATGTCAAACGCAATTGAAGCTACTTCTAAAGAGGAACAACTTCATGGTTTATTTGGAATTGATTTAATTAATGTTATTAGGGGAGAACATCCTGAATGGTTTGACGATGAAATGAAAAATGAAGTCATTAAAGCATGTAAACTTGCTTATAAATCTGAAGAGATTGTTATTGACTGGATTTATGAAAAAGGCGATCTAGATTTTATGCCAAAAAGAGTAGTTAAAGAGTTTGTAAAAAATAGATTAAATAACTCACTTGTAAGTGTTGGATATGAACCTATTTTTGAAGTTGATGAAAAAGCAGTTGAAGCTACTGACTGGTTTGATGATGAAGTTGTTGCTACTAAGCATGTTGACTTTTTTGTTAAACGATCAATTAATTATAGTAAACGTACAAGAAGTATTACCGGCGATGATTTATTTTAATAAAAAAGGAGAGAATATAGAAATATGCGATGGTTAAATGAAAATAGTAGATTATTTTTATCAAGAGGTTACTTAACAGAAGGTGTTACTCCAGAACAAAGAATTAGAGATGTTGCAAATACCGCTGAAGAACTTTTAAAAATAGATGGTTTTGCCGATAAGTTTTATGGATACATGGAAAAAGGTTTTTATTCCCTTTCTTCTCCTGTTTGGTCAAACTTTGGAACTAATAAAGGACTACCTATTAGTTGTTTTGGTTCTCATTTATCAGATAATATGGGTTCAATTTTATATACTCAATCTGAAGTTGGGATGATGAGTAAGTATGGTGGAGGAACATCAGGATTTTTTGGTGATTTAAGACCACGTGGTGCAGAAATTACTAATAACGGTCAATCTTCTGGTTCTGTTCACTTTATGAAACTATTTGAAACTATTATTGATGTTGTTTCACAAGGTTCTACAAGAAGAGGAAGATTTGCTCCATATTTACCAATAGATCATAAAGATATCGATGAGTTTTTACAAATTGGAACCGAAGGAAACCCAATACAAGAATTAACTCATGGTGTTACTGTTACTGATAAATGGATGCAAGAAATGATTGATGGTGATCCAGAAAAACGTGCAACTTGGGCTAAAGTAATTCAAAGAAGAGTTGAAATTGGTTATCCTTATATTTTCTTTACAGATACAGTTAATAGAAACACTGTAGATGTATATAAAGATAAAAACTTAAAAATTAATCATAGTAACTTATGTTCAGAAATTGCTCTACCTAATAATGATGAATGGTCATTTGTATGTAACTTATCATCAATGAATTTATTACATTACGATGAGTGGAAAGATACTGATGCAGTTGAAACAATGATTTTCTTCTTAGATGCAGTAATGACTGATTTTTTAACTAAATTAGAAAACTTAAGAGATTCAAAAGATAAAGAGAAAAACCTTGCTTTCTTCTTCATGGAAAAAGCATATAATTTTGCAAAAGCAAACCGCGCACTAGGACTTGGTGCTCTTGGATGGCATTCATACCTTCAATCAAAAATGATCCCATTTGAAAGTATTGAAGCACAACAAATTAACGCTAGAATCTTTAAATATATAAACGCAGAAGCACATAAAGCATCTAAAAAATTAGCAGAACTTTATGGTGAACCAGAAATTCTAAAAGGATATGGAAGAAGAAATACAACTTTAACAGCGATTGCTCCAACAACATCGTCAGCATTTATTTTAGGACAAGTTTCACAAAGTATTGAACCATTTTGGTCTAACACTTATGTCAAAGATGTTGCTAAAACAAAAGTAACAATTAGAAATCCATACTTAAAAGAAATCTTAGCTGAAAGAGGCAAAGATACTCGTGAAGTTTGGAATAATATTCGTGATAATGATGGTTCTGTACAACACTTAGATTTCTTAACTGATCATGAAAAAGAAGTCTTTAAAACCTTTAGTGAATTAGATCAATTTATGATTATTCAACAAGCAGCAACTCGTCAACAATTTATTGATCAATCACAATCATTAAACGTTATGGTTAACCCTAAAACAACTGCAAAAGAAATTAATGAATTATATATATTTGCTTGGGAAAACCAAGTTAAATCACTATATTACCAACACAGTACAAATGCCGCACAACAATTTAGTAAAGATAAATTATGTGTAAACTGTGAAGCTTAATTATAATTAAGTCTAACTAAAACAAAAACCTCCTTTAACATAATAGTTAAAAGAGGTTTTTGTTATGGGTCTATAATTAAGGTAGGGGTCATACTTGAAAAAAAGCATAGATAAATCTACAATATACTTAACCACAAGTAAAGGAGAGATTTATCTATGCATATCAATAATATCAAAAAATTATTACATTTAAAAGACAAAGATCTAATTATCACTAACTTTAATTATGAATCTAATAATGCAATACTCAATATTGAATTTAAAAAAGCGAATCAAACATGTCCAAATTGTAGAAACACTACCTCTTATGTCCATGATTATAGAACAAGGAAATTTAAACATGGTAATGTTAATGGTTATAATCTTATAGTTTTTTACAAACGCAGAAGGTACGTTTGTAAAAACTGTAGTAAAAGATTTCCTGAAAAAAATGGATTTATTGATCGGTATGCAAAAATATCAAATCAATTAAATAACATGATATTAAAGAAACTTAGAGATAAGAATACATTCTTACAAATTTCTAAATCATTAAATATTTCTTCATCGACTGTAATTAGACGATTTGATAAACATTATTCAGCAATTAAACCAGATATACCATCAGTAATATCTGTTGATGAATTTAAAAAGTCCAATACTAATTCTAAATTAGGTAAGTACGCATTAATTATTAGTGATCCTATTAATAAAAAGATAATTGATATATTACCTAATCGGAGAAAAAACCATTTCGATAATTATCTATACAAACTTCCAACAAGCGCTTTAAATAATGTTAAAATAGCGGTTATTGACATGTGGGAACCTTATCGTGACTTATTAAAGAAACATTTTATAAATGCTGAAATTGTTATTGATAGATTTCATTATATTAGACATATCATATGGTGGTTAAATGATATTAGAGTTAAAGCAATGGATGAATATAAAAGAAATCAAGGTGGTTATAAACTGTTGAAAAGGTATAATAAACTCTTAACTAAAAACCCGATAAATATTAGTCGTTTTTTTAAACATAATAACTACTTTAAAAAACTTATGAGTCAAAAAACTATTATAGATAAATGTTTAGAGTATAGTGAAGAATTGAAACGGGCTTATGAATTTTATAAACACTTTCAAATTAATACTGAGACTCCTTTTGAAAATAAGGAGGA
>DURF01000043.1 GCA_012837395.1 Acholeplasma sp.
AACAGATGAATTATACCGGAAAATATATGTTAGAACACCTGTTGTTGGTGGGGGATTACATCCACTTTTTGGAGCGGAAAACCTTCCGAAACAATATTACCGAACAACTAATGAAATGTTAGAAGAATTTGGCTTTTTAGATGAAGATTTAGCAAAAGAAATTGTTATTACTAACACAAATTTAATTAGTGATAAAATATCCTTTGTTAAAGCATTTCCTGATGAATTATATTCACTACCAGATGATGCCTTTAGTCATATTGGAATAAATAGTATTGAAAATGAAACAAATAATTTAGTCTTAAAAGAAGCGAAAAGATTATATGGTGAAAATATTCATCCGCTAATTAAACAAAGAATTGATAAAGAATTAAAAAGCATTATTGGTAATAAGTTTGCGCCAATATATTATATTTCCCACTTATTAGTAAAAAAATCATTAGAAGATGGTTACTTAGTTGGCTCACGTGGATCAGTAGGTTCAAGTTTAGTTGCGACTTTAATGAATATAACTGAAGTTAATCCGTTAAAACCGCACTATCGTTGTAAAAACGGTGATTTCACCGCTTTTGGTTTAACAAACGATGAAATATATGAATTTGGTATAAATGAAAATGAGAAGGCTTTTCAACCGTTTTTTGAAGGTGTTCAATCAGGGTTTGACTTACCTGATCAAAACTGTCCGGTTTGTGGTGAGAAATTAGTTAAAGATGGACATGATATTCCGTTTGAAACATTTTTAGGTTTCAAAGGGGATAAAGTACCGGATATTGATTTAAATTTCTCAGGTGACTATCAAGCAACTGCTCATAATTATATTAGAGAATTACTAGGTGAAGAACATTCGTTTAGAGCAGGAACAATTAGTACGGTTGCTGATAAAACAGCATATGGATATGTTATGGGTTATTTAGAAGATAATAATATTCAAGCAAGAAAAGCACAAATAAATAGACTTGCAAGTAAAATTAAAGGGGTAAAAAGATCTACAGGTCAACACCCTGGTGGAATTGTAGTTGTTCCTAAAGATAAAACAATTTTTGATGTAACACCAATTCAATACCCAGCTAATGATACAACAAGTACTTGGTATACAACCCATTTTGATTATCACTCTTTTGAAGATAATTTATTAAAACTAGACGTTTTAGGACATGATGATCCAACAATGATTAAATATTTAATGGATGAAGTTAAAAAAAATCCAGAAAAATATCCATTTGATAAAGCAACCGATATTCCGCTAGATGATAAAGATGTTTTTAAAATGTTTTCTGAAACTAATATTATTGGTGTTAAAGAAGAAGATATTTTAAGCGAGGTTGCTTCATATGGTATTCCAGAATTTGGAACACCATTTACAAGAGAAATGTTAAACGAAACAAAACCTAGCACTTTTGCAGGACTCGTTAAAATATCGGGTTTATCACATGGAACCGATGTTTGGTTAAAAAATGCGCGTGATTTAATTAACGGAACAACAGAGTTTGAAAAGATTTCATTTGATGATATTATTGCTTGTCGTGATGATATTATGGTGCAACTAACAGATATGGGGCTAGAACCGTTAAAAGCATTTGATATTATGGAATTTGTTAGAAAAGGTAGACCAAGTAAAGATTTAAAAACATGGAATAAATATGTAGCTGAAATGGAAAAACATAATGTGCCAGAATGGTATATATGGTCTGCTAGTCAAATTAAATATATGTTTCCAAAAGCACATGCGACTGCTTATGTAATAATGGCAATGAGAATTGCGTGGTTTAAACTTTATGACCCACTCTTATTTTATAGTGCATTCTTTTCAAAAAGAGCTGTACAATTTGATTATGAAGTAATGGTAATTGGTGATAACGCAATTAGAAACAAACTTAAAAAGTTAGAAGAAATACCACTATTTCAAAGAAAAGGTAAAGATAATGATTTAATAGTTACTTTAGGAGTCGCACTTGAAATGGTTAAACGTGGTTTTAAATTTTTACCAGTATCAATTGAAAAATCAGCAGCAACTACTTTCTTAATAGAAGAAGATGGAATTAGAATGCCTTTTGTTTCAGTTGATGGCCTAGGTGAACAAGTAGCATATGGAATTGTTGAAGCGCGTGAAGAAAAAGCCTTCACTTCGATTGAAGATGTTCAAGATCGAACTAGAATTAATAAAACAGTTCATGCTTTATTAGAAGAATATAACGCTTATGGCAATTTACCGGATAAAAATGACAAATTGTCGCAAGGTCTATTTGCAAATTTGTAAAAGAATGTTAAAAACTTAAAAATATTGAACAATATTAAAACTTAGATTATAATATAGAAAACAAGAAGGGAAGTGTTTTTATGCAAAGAGTTAAAAACCCAGTATTAAATCGCTTAGATAACCAAGAAGTTTATGATAGAAGTTACTCATCAACTTATTTAGGAGTTTCAGTTAAAACAGGAATATTATTACTAGCAACAATTTTAAGTGGCATTGGAGCATGGTGGTTATTAAACAATAACATTAATGCTGCAATAGCTATATTAGCAGTAACAGGAATAACTGCATTTATTTCAGTAATGATTGCAAGTTTTTTCCCAAGAGTTGCGATGCCATTTTCAATTCTTTATTCAGCAGCGCAAGGATTCACATTAGGTTTAATTACAATAATAGCTGATTCATTTTATCCAGGAATTGGACTAACAGCTGTGACAATTACAATTGTTATTTTTGGAGTAATGTTAGCTCTTTATTCATCACGAACAATAAGAGCAACATCACGTTTTAGAAAAATAATGTTTACAGCATTAATTTCAATCTTAATTTTTTCAATATTATCTATTTTTATTCCAGGGATTAATAACTTATTTGTAAATAATTTTGGACTAGCTGTTGGAATGTCACTATTGTTAATTTTATTTGGAGCATTTATGTTAATTTTAAACTTTGATCAAGCAGAAATGGTTGTATCACATGGTGCACCAAAAAATTATGAATGGTCAGTTGCTCTAGGCCTAATGGTAACAATCATTTGGATATATGTTGAAGTATTAAGACTTTTAATAATTTTCTTTATGAATAGAGATTAAATTAAATAAATCGATGAAGAATCATAGTAATATAATTTAAGTTTATTAAAGAGAGTACATCAAAGGTGAAAGATGTATATAAACAATTATATGAATTCAATTCTAAGAGGTACTAATCATACCCGGGTAATTCCGTTATTAATTAATGAGGGCTAGATATATTCTAGAACTAAGGTGGTACCGCGAAAACTTTCGTCCTTAGATTTTTCTAAGGGCGTTTTTTTATTTTAAGGAGAGAGAAAAAATGTATGATAATATTAATGTTTTAAAAAGTGAAATCATTAATAAAATTAATGAAGCACAAAATATTAAAGACTTAGATAATATTAAAAATAATTATTTAAGTAAAAAAGGTGAGTTTTCTAAACTAATGATACATATGAGAGAACTACCTAACGAAGAAAAACCTACTTATGGAAAATTAGTTAATGAAGCTAAAGAAGAAATCGAAAACTTAATTAATAACAAATTAACTAATTTGAAAGAAATAGAGTTATTAAACAAAATTGAATTAGAAAAAATTGATGTTACTATTCCTGGTGATACTTTAGAACTAGGTACAATTCATCCGCTAAACCAAGTAATTGAAGACTTAGAAGACTTCTTTATTGCTCAAGGATATGAAGTAAAAGATGGTCCTGAAGTTGAAAAGGATTATTATAATTTTGAAATGATGAACTTTCCAAAAGGCCATCCTGTCCGTGAAATGCAAGATACTTTTTATGTAGATAAAGAAACTCTACTTAGAACTCACACATCACCAGTTCAAGCGAGAGTAATGTTAGAAAATAGTGGAAGTCCAGTTAAAATAATTTGCCCAGGTAAAACTTACAGGAGAGATGAAGATGATTTAACTCATTCTCACCAATTTATGCAAATTGAAGGGCTTGTAATTGACGAAAATATTACATTTGCCAACCTTAAAGATACTTTACTTCAAATGGTTCGTCACATTTTTGGTGAGAAAAGAGAAATTAGACTTAGACCATCATACTTCCCATTTGTTGAACCAGGTGTTGAAGTAGATGTTGTTCATACTTTAGAAGATGGGACTAAAACCTATATTGAAATATTAGGTGCTGGAATGGTTCACCCTAATGTTTTAAAAATGGGTGGATATGATCCAAAGAAATATAGTGGATTTGCTTTTGG
>DURF01000044.1 GCA_012837395.1 Acholeplasma sp.
AAAGTCTAAATCATTCATTAATGTATACTTAGCATTTCTTTTATTTCTAATATTAAAGAAATCTTCAACTGTTTTAATTTCAACTTCATCAGGTAGTTTTGATGTAAATTCATGTTTTAATAAGTTAACTGGTTCTTCATTAACAGTTGATCTTACTTCTAAATAGTATTTTACACCAACTGTTAAACTACTAAATGTTATTTCTTTTGTTTCTTCGTCTAGTAATTCTTCTTTAGTTTTAGTAACTGCTCGACCTACAAGAGTATCATCTTCATCTTTTTTTATTTCTAAAGTAATATTACCTTTTAAAAGGTCTTCTGGGTCTTCAATTTTCAGTTCAACTGTAACTGAAGTTCCATTATTGTCAAAAGTGCCTATAGTTACTTTGACGTTTGTTTCTGGTGTTTTTTTACAAGCAATTAATGTTACTGCTAGTAATAGAGTTGTAAATAGTCCTAATAATCTTTTCATAAAGCACCTCTTAAGTTATTTATTGTTTCATCAATACGTTTTAATACTTTTTCTTTTCCTAGTAAAACAATTGTGTTTGGTAAGCTTGGTCCAGATATTTCACCGGTTGCCGCAATTCTTGTAGGCATGAATAATGCTTTACCTTTGGTATTTACAGCTTTTCCTGTTTCTTTAATTACTTCACTTATTTTTGTTTCATCTGTAAAATCTTCTAAGTTATAAATATTTTGTTTAAAAGTTTCTAATAGCTCTAAACTATTGTATTCTTTTAAAATGTTTATTGACTCATCTGTTAATACAAAATCTTCTCTAAAGAAGTTTTTGTATAATTGCACAATTTCACCAATAAAATGCATTCTATCTTTAAATAAACCTACTAAATTTAAAAGCCATTCATCACTTTTAATTTCGATATTTGCATTTAATAAAAATGGTTTTGTTTTTAAAGCTAATTCTTCATTTGTTAACATCTTAATATATCTACTATTAATATATGCTAATTTATTTTTATCAAACATCGCTGGTGATTTTGAAAGTCTAGTTGGATCAAATAATTTAATTATTTCATCCTTTGATAATATTTCTTCTTCCCCACCTGGTGACCATCCAAGGAGCGCAATAAAGTTAAACATTGCCTCAGGTAGATAACCTATTTGTTCATATTCACTAATGAATTGAATAACATCAGTATCTCTTTTAGATAACTTCTTTCTTTCTTCATTAACAATAATTGTCATATGACCAAAAGTTGGTACGTCCCAATTAAATGCATTATAAACCATAATTTGTTTTGGTGTATTAGTAATATGTTCCTCACCACGTAACACGTGTGAGATTTCCATTAAATGATCATCAATTACAACCGCAAAGTTATAAGTTGGAATACCATTATCTTTCATAATAATCCAATCTTCAATTTCTTTACTTTCAAATTTTAAAGTTCCTCTTACAATATCATTAAATGAATAAGTAACATTTTCTGGCACTTTAAATCTAATCGCAAACTTATCACTATCTTCACGATACTCTTTATAAGCAAGCCCACGTTCTAATAATTCATTTGCGTACTTTTGATAAATATCTAATCTTTCTAATTGACGATATGGACCAAAATTACCACCAATATCGGGTGCTTCTTGCCATTCTAAGCCTAACCATTTTAAATATGTTAATTGACTTTCTTCGCCACCTTCAACATTTCTTAAGGTGTCTGTATCTTCAATTCTAATGATAAAATCACCATCAAAATGTTTGGCATATAAATATGTAAAAAGCGCACTTCTTGCATTTCCGATATGAAGATGCCCAGTTGGTGATGGGGCATATCTTGTTCTTACTTTTTTCATAAATAAACACATCCTTGTCTAATAATATATTATAAGATATTTTGTTTAAATAAACAACAATTTATGAAAGAATAAAAAAGAAAGGGCCATAGGCCCTCCACTTTAATATTATCTCTTTGAGAATTGTGGTGCACGACGTGCTTTCTTTAATCCGTATTTCTTACGTTCTTTAACACGTGGATCTCTTGTAATTAAACCTGCTGGTTTTAATGTTTCTCTTAATTCTGGATTTACTTCAAGTAATGCACGAGTAATTCCTAAACGGATTGCTCCTGCTTGTCCTGTAGTTCCTCCACCAAACACATTAACACTAATATCGAATTTACCTTCGTTTTCTGTTAATACGATTGGTTGCATAACGTCTAATCTAACCGCAGCTGAAGGAATATATTCTTCAAATTCGCGGCCGTTAACTAAAAACTTTCCAGTTCCTTTAGTTAATATTACACGAGCAACTGATTTTTTACGACGACCTGTGCCTAAATATTGTACTTTAGCCATGAATTATACCTCCAAACTTTCTGGTTGTTGTGCATGATGCTTATGTTCTGGTCCAGCATAAACAAATAGTTTACGGAACATTTGTCTACCTAATGAAGTTTTTGGAAGCATTCCTTTAATTGCTAATTCAACCATACGAGTTGGGAATTTATCCATAATTTCACGAGCATTTCTTTCACGAAGTCCGCCTGGGTATCCAGAGTGGTTATAATAGATCTTTTGATCCCATTTTTTACCAGTTAATTTAATTTTTTCTGCGTTGACAATAACAACATAATCGCCACAGTCAACATGTGGTGTATAAATAGGTTTATGTTTACCTCTTAAGATGCTTGCTACTTCAGTAGATAAGCGTCCTAATGTTTTGTCTGTTGCGTCTACAACAAACCATTTGCGTTCAATACTTTGATTGTTTGCCATATATGTTTTCATAATTCTTTTTCTCCTTAATGTTTTAAGGGCTTTATATTGTGGATATAAAATGTACCTTTATTATCATACTATATTTAAATATCTTTGTCAAACATTTATAATTTAAAACTGCTTTTTATTACGTAGTAATATTAACTTTTAGTAAAATAGAGCACTTTTTCACTTGATAAGTAAGTATTATACTTGAATTCTTTGACTGTTAGTTCTTTTAATTCATTAATTGTTTTAATATTTTTATTAATAATTAATCTTGCTAAATTACCTCTTAATTGTTTTAGTAATACACTACTTATTCTTTTGTTATTTTCACTTACAAATTCAATATTAATAACATTATTTAAGTCTTTAAACAAGGGATGAAATTCTTTTGAAGCTAAGTTAATAATTGGTTTGTTATTATACTTACTTTCTAAGTAATCTTTAATATCATTTCTCCAGTAATTATAAAGATTTCCAAGCGCTTTAAAGTTAAAATCAAGCCTGTATTTACACACATTATCAAAAGGCCTTAAAAGACCATATAAAGCAGATATAATATATAAATTATTATCTTTAAAGTTTAATTCTTCATGCTTTAGTTCTTTAAACTGAACTCCTTCATATAACTCAATTGCCGCAACACTTTCTTCTTTACTTTGATAGTAGTTATATACTTCATTTGCAAGCTTATCAGAAATATTAAAATGCTTCTTAATAAGAGGTAGACCAAAGCTTTTTAGTCTACCCCTTAATTCTAACTCTTTACTTTTAAAGATTGGACTACTATTACCTTTTATCTTTGTATTTGAAAATGTTTTGCTAGGTGATAATAATATAATCATTTAACCCCTCACTTTTATATATCGTATTGTGTTAATATTTGTGCTGGTGTTTTTCTTACAAGCAATACTACTGGTAAGAGTCCAGCTAATATATTTATAACATAAACTAAGATAAATCCCGTAATAACACTAAAACTATTGATTGTAAATATATTTAGTTGACCTAATAAACTATTACTTAATGAATTGACTAAGACTGTTCCTAAAATATAGCCAACAAGGGTTGAAATTGTCGTTAAAACAACAATTTCAAAGAAAAACATTGAAAGAATTTCAATTCTTTTAACACCAAGTGCTCTATATATTCCAATTTCTTGGATTCTTGAGATCATTGATGATCTTATTACAAAATAAAATCCAATAACTGTGAACCCTAAAAATACTGAAACAAGTGGGAGTATAACTGGTAGTGCTTCTTTATTTGCTTCTCTTTGTTCTTCTAGTGCTTCATTATATATATCACTTGTTGTAAAGCTTGAACTAATTGAATTTAATAAAACTTCTTTGTCACTTGAAAATATATTGATTGAAGTTGCATTGTTATATGCATCTTCCATTGAATCAAATGATGGGTTTGTAAGAATCAATTGTTCGTATAACGAACTATTCATATAAATAATTTCATTATCATTATTTGCAATTCCAACTATTTTAACTATTTTAACATTTAGTTCTTCAGCAAATATATTAATGGAATATTCTTCTCTTAAAATATCACTATAACTCCAAATCCCGTAATCATTACCACTATGATTAGCTGAACCAAAGAATGCTTGTTCGTTATTTAGTATTTGATTTGCAATTTGTTTTGATATTAATATTTCATTATTGTTTGTAATGTTTCTACCAGCTACAAGCTTTTTAGTATCATTGTCATTAACAATATTTATAGCTCCTTGTTTACTAATAATACCAGGACCAAAGATCGGTAAATCTAAATTAATTGTTGCATAATCAAAAGTTCTAAAACCTATTGAAAGATAGTCATGAAACTCTCTTATGACAAAATTATCATCCTTAATTAAATTGTTAAATTCTGCATAAGAATATACATCACTAAAAACATCATTTCCCTCAGCAGTTGGTCTGATATTCGCCCTTATTGTATCTTTAGGATAAGGGGTTACAGGATCAATAGTAATTGCTGTAAATAGCATTGATAAGGCAAAAGCAATCACCATTCCTGCTAAAATGAAACTTGCAATCATTAGTTTTCCTTTTCTACCAAAACTTAAAACTTTTCCTAAAGCAAGCTTTAAGTTTCTTTTGGAAGATACAACAAACTTCTTTTGTTTTGGAACATCTTCGTGGTTTAAATAATCTTTATCAAAAGAAGTTTCAAGTAACTCTTCTCTTGATTTTTTAACATAGTGTTCATCTAGTATTTTTAAACCATCTTGATCATTTGCAAGTTTAATGTTTTTAATCTTACTATCAACATTTAAATATAAAGTGTTATTTTTATATATTAGTTCAACCTTTACAGGTTCTAACTCTTCAGTATCGCTATAAAGATTAACATCCAAGTTATTACCTTTTAAGTTGTCTTCATTTTTTAAATCTTTCAAATAGATTATTTGATCATCATCTAGTCCGTGATATTCAGAATGCATATTATCATAATCATCAACAATTTTACCATCAACAATTTCAATTATTCTATTTGCATAAAACTTTGCAAGTTCTCTATCATGAGTTACTAATAAAACTAGTTTTTCTTCAGCAATTTCTTTAATAATATTCATAATATCTGATGTGTTTTTACTATCTAGATTTCCAGTTGGTTCATCTGCGATAATAATGTTAGGGTTTTTAACTAACGCACGTGCGATTGCAACTCTTTGTTGTTGACCACCTGATAACTGAAGTGCTTTTTTCTTTCTAAATTCAAACATTCCAAGAGCTGTTAAGACATAATTAACTCTATTTTTAATTTCTTCTTCATCAGCAATCCCAATCATCTTTAAAACAAAAGCGACATTATCAAATACAGAAAGTTGTGGTTGTAGATAATAATTTTGGAAAATGTAACCAATTGTTTCATTTCTTAATTCATCTAGTTTTGTAACGTTATATTTACTAATTTCTTTATCAGCAAAATAAATATTTCCGCTACCTATTTTATCAAGCCCACCAATTACATTAAGTAGCGTTGTTTTACCTGATCCAGATTCACCTAAAAAGACGACTAGTCCTTTATTGGGTAGATCAATTGTTATGTCGTTTAAAACATGAATTTCATTAGTTTTACCTTTATTAAAATGTTTATTTAAATGGCTAAGTTTAATCATAAGATATCCTCCCTTGCAAGTGAGAGTGTTTCAACAACAGTTTGTTTAAATACTTTCCTATTAAATCTTGTTCCAAGCATAATACCAAAGATTGTAAAGATAATAAATAATAAAATATAATCACTAAACGTTAAGTAATCAACAACTGCTGCAATTTGTAATATATTGAATGCTAATATATTAAATATTAATATTACAATTACAAGTGCTAATAATGATAATATTACTTGTTCGACAATTACTAGTTTTCCTAAATCTTTTCTATTAGCACCAATTGAGCGATATATCGCAAAATCCTTTTGGCGAGCTGACATAACATTTTTACTTACAGCATGTAGTATTGTATATAAAAATGATCCAACTAATCCAATAACTAAGATTGCTACTATTGTTTGTAAAAAGACTAAGACCGGTCTAATTGCTTCTTTTATGTTTGCCGGATAAAATACTCTATATACTTCATTATCGATTCTATTTAAAACTCTATTACCTGATGCTCTACCATTTACACTCAAAGTAACGTTTTTAATAACATCATTATAAAAGTCAGGCTCAAATTCAG
>DURF01000045.1 GCA_012837395.1 Acholeplasma sp.
GAGAGGCTAAATTAAGTTCAATGGATTCAGAGAATATCTCACTTACAACAACTAAGTTTGGTGAAATGTTAGCCTTAAATTCAAATATTGTTGATCGTTTAATTTCAACAGAAGTAATTAAAACAATTGATGAAGATGTATTATTTGATTTATTAACTAATGATGATAAAGATGTTTTAAGAATTCATTTAGAAGGATTACACACAGGATTAGTTACTTTAGAAATTGATGAAATAACTGGAAATATTGATACAGATGATTTTGATATTATTAATTTAGAAGAAATAACTAGAACTGATGATACTGTAATAATTAATAGATTAATCGCAAAATCAATTGAAAATGCTATAAATGATGAAGATATAATTGCTGGAACCAAAGCTGGTAATTTCATAAGTAGAGAAGAAACTAATAAATTCTTTAATAATTTACTTGATGTAGGAATTCCAACAGTTGATGGAAATATTGATTCAAATACATTATCAGTTGCCGATTTAATAACAGTAACAGAAGCAAACAACTCAGTAATAGTAAATAAATTAATTTCTGAATCAGTTTTTGATGGCCTAGAACCAGATGTACCATCATCTATAGTTATTAATGGTTATATTGAAAGATTAGAAGTTAATAAGTTGTTTAAAGCATTAGAGGCGTTACAAATCAACAATATTACTAAACTTACAGATAATACAAACTTTGTTGATACAGTGACATTTGATGAAATAATATTAGCTAATAATGTTGAATCAATATTGTTTAGAATTCAATTATCAAAACAAATGATTGCATCTAGCTTAGTAACTGAAAATGCTGAAGAAAATCTTGACGGCATTAGAGTGATAAAACAAGAAGAGTTAGTAAAATTCTTTGCTGCAAGTAAAACTCTTGATCCAAGCATTACAACAATAACAGAATTAATTGACTATATCGAAACAACCGATCCAATCACATTGGGTACTAAGGTTTACGAAATGGAATTAGATCCAGATAATATGTCAACAATATTAGTTGATACAATTAAAGATCAAATAGGACTTTAAAAGAATAGCTGGGAGCCAATATGGTTTCCAGTTTTTCTTTTTGGAAGAAAATTCATAAAATTTAAGTGCTTACGAATATATTAAGTAGAATTTATAACTATCAAACCTTTTTTTACATAATAAATTACAAAATGTAATATTTTTTGAATAAGCGAAAATAATTGGTGTCATAATTATTGAACCTAAAAACTAATTTGACTTTCAATTTTCTTTTATTACAATAAAATTATTTTTGTGTTATCATATTAGAGGTTAAGGAAGTGATATTGTGTTACAAACTAATAAATTAACAATTCAATTTGGAAGAGAAGTATTATTTGAAGATGTTTCGCTTAAATTTACACCAGGTAATGCTTATGGCATTATTGGTGCTAATGGAAGTGGAAAATCAACATTTTTAAAAGTACTAGCAAAAGAAATTGAACCAAATGCTGGTTCAGTCTTTTTAGAAAGTAGTAAAAGGTTGTCCTTTTTAAAACAAGATCAAAACGCATATGATGAATATAGCGTTATTGATGCTGTTATTATGGGTAATCAAAAGTTATATCAAGTTAGACAAGAAAAAGATGCTATTTATATGAAACCAGACTTTAGCGATGAAGATGGAATTAGAGCGGGAGAATTAGAAGAAATCTTTGATAGTCTAGGTGGCTGGGATGCAGA
>DURF01000046.1 GCA_012837395.1 Acholeplasma sp.
CTTCAACAATTTCAACGATTGATTTTTCGATGTGATACTCTGTATTACAATCTTCAGAAATATGAGCAACCGCCCATGTTGAATTATCACATTCTTTTATAAACTCGTTAATTAACCACGCTGCTTCATCGTTTGATAAATGACCCTTTGTCCCGATTATTCTTTGTTTTAAATAATATGGCCTTCTTGAATCCATTAAAAGAGATGGTTCGTGGTTCGCTTCTAAGATGTATAAATTAGCATTTTTTAATATTTCAAAATTTTGTTCATCAATATAACCCGTATCGGTTGCTATAACTGCTTTTTTATTATTATATTTAAATACATAACCAACGGGTTCACTTGCATCATGAGATAAGTCATAAACTATTACCTCTAGTTCATTATAAATAATTGTATCTTTTGATTTAATTATTTCATAATTAATTAAAAGATTTCTAGTCTCTAAAT
Source organism: Acholeplasma sp. (assembly GCA_012837395.1). Lineage (GTDB taxonomy): Bacteria > Bacillota_I > Bacilli_A > Acholeplasmatales > Acholeplasmataceae > Haploplasma. The sequence continues at coordinate 451 of DURF01000046.1, forward strand.
CAATTGCTTCATATGTTCCCTTTGATAAATATACTTTTACTTCTGGGTGGTTTTGTAAATATCTTTTTAAGCCTTTAATATGATCACTATGTTCGTGTGTTAAAAATATTGCACTTATATTATTTATATTTACATCTTCATTTTTTATTTTCTTTGTGAAATTAGGATATGTAATTCCAATATCAACTAAGATTTTTGTATTATTTGCTTTTATAATTAAAGCGTTACCTTTTGATCCACTTGCTAAAATTAATACTTCCACACTATCACCTTTTAGTATTTTATCATAATTTAATATTATAATATGTAATTATAGTAAAACTGGTTGATAATTTGTCATTTTTATGCTATATTAATAGTTGCTTGTATGAATTAAATAAAGGAGTGAAATTTAACAATGATCCAAAAAAAGCATATAAAGAAAATTACAACTTTCCTTTTATTAATAGTTACTATTTTGACGTTAGTGGCTTGTACTAAAAAAGAAAGTGTTCCTTATGGTAACTTAACTGATAAAGCTTACTTATCATTAGGAGATATCAATATTACAGAAAAGGAAGTATACAATAACCTCCGTAGACAAAGCGGACAAGCTCTACCAAAATTAATTGAAGAAAAATTATTTGAAGGTTATAAAGAAGAGGCAATCAGATTATTAAATACTGTTGATGCAGAAGAGGGAACAGATGCAGCACTTGCACAAAAAGCATTTGATGATTTAATCAATACAGCTTTATTTAATACTACTGATGTTGAAACATTAAGAAGTTTAAATGATTTAAACATTAGAATTAGTATTAATAGATTTGCAGATAGTTCCTATGTACAAAATAGTGATGTAGATCGTGAAACAATTAAAACTGGACTTACAGCTATATTAAATAACGAAGAAGACAAAGACTTTGCAACTGGTTATTATAATGTTAAAGAAATTCGTGATTTATACTTAATTGAATTACAAAAACGTCTATACGCTCAAGAAGTTTTAGCTAAAGAAGTTTTAGATGAAGAAAGTAGCTCATATGTATCAGACGCAAACGTCATAAACTACTACAAAAACAATGTAATAGATCGTCATGATGCAGACGTATTTTACTTCCACTTTTTAAGTTTAAATGAAGCTAACGCTGCTTTAAGAGTGTTAAGTCTTAAATCAAACAGCCGTGGGGATTGGTTTGAAATTCCTGATATTAGATTAGTTAAAACAATTGAAGACTATCCAGAAGCAAGTAACGAGTATTTATGGAAAGTTATTAAAGATACTAATCTAGAAAATAAAGTAAGTGAAGTTAATGATAATGATGCAACAAAAACAAAAGTTACTGAAGAAGACTTCAAACGCTTCTATGATGCTTATAGTATATCTACTTCAAATCATGAAAAATTACAACCAGATCAAGTTTTAGTAAAATTTGTTGAACTTTATAATGTTGTTAATACTAAACAATTAAAGATTGTAGATGGAACTATTGTTTATGAAAGTGATAATTCAGTTTTTGAAACAAATAAAACTTATGATGACTTAACAGCATTAAATACTTCATTAAGAAATTATATTTATGATACTTTAACAGTTGAAAAACCATATTCTACTTTAAGAAGCGTTGGAAACTTTAGATATTTATTATTTAAATTAGATGATAACTACAACGAACTAAACTATGTTAGTGAAGAACTTGATGAAGATGGTTTAGAAAAATGGGTTACAATCGATGAATTAAAAGAAATGTTAGAAGATGAAGATAAAAAAGATGATTTATTAGCAGCATTAGAATCCATTGATGGTGTTGTTACAAACGGTGATGTTGATTGGGGGAAATTAGACTCTATAATGGAAGCTAATATTAAAGAATGGAGAGCTGAAGTTGTTAAAAACAGACTTACTTCTTCTTATATAAGTACTAAAGTTAATACTATACTTGAAGAAGCAGATATTGAAATCTTTGATAATACAGTTAGAATTTTCTTTAATCAATCTGCAGCTAATGAAGCTGGTGGAAAAGGAAAAACTGGTGATGTATTATTAACATTTAAAGGCGAATTAAATGACAAAGAAGTTAAATTTGAAATTAAAGTTGATGAATTTTATGCTTACTTAGAAAAAACCATTGGTTTAGAAACTGCAATTGACTTACTTTTAAATAAATATTTATTGTCAGAATATCGTAAAGGTAATAGTGATTTATTCAAAGACTTAGAACTAGATGAAGATTCATATAGAAAAGAATATCGCGAATTTATTAATGGTTTCTCAAATGATCAATATGCAAGCGCTGGTTATCCTGCAAGCATTGGTCGTGAACAATTCTTACTATTAATCTTTGGTACTACTGATTTAGATGAAGTTATTGAAGTAGGCTATATGATTCCTGAATTAAGAGAAGCTTATAGTACAAATTATGATGTTCATTTAGGTCAAACAGATATATTTGAACAATTAGAATACTTTACACAATTACAATACGATAAATTTAAAGGATTAACTGTTGAACACTTATTAGTTTACTTTGATACAGATGGTGATGATTCACCTGAAGATCCAAATGAGTACTTTGAAACATTAACTAAAGATGAAGTTGATGAAATTAAAGAAGCAATCGTTGACTTATATAGTCGTGTATTGTTTGAAGTTGGCCAAGGTAGTTTATCAGGAAATCATTTAACTGCAATTGCAGAAGATTTCCAATCTTATGCAAGAATTAACTTAGGTGACTATAAACCAGAATTATGGGAAAAATTCCGTCGTCATGGCCTAAACTTGAAATTCGAATCATTAAGTGGAGAAATTACAAACTCATCAAACTTCCCAACAAGCGAATCAGGTACATTAGATCCAGTATTCTATGATAGAGCAATGGAACTTTATGAAATCATTGTTGCTGAAAGAGATGCTGATGATGAAGATTTAGTTGATGGTGGGCTTCCATACTTAGATTTTGGAGTTGATCTAAACATTGTTCAAGATCCTGAAATCTTAACAGTTGATGCTTTAGATGATCTAATGTCATCATTTGGATTCCACTTTATCTTAGTGACTAACATTTCAGAAAACTTAAGTGC
>DURF01000047.1 GCA_012837395.1 Acholeplasma sp.
AATAATGAAACTGAACTAAAAATTAAATCAATGTTAGAAAATAACTTTGATAACATTACACTAGGGCACTTAATGTCAGGTAACTTAAATTTTCCAAGAAGAATCAACACAGCATATTTAAACGCATCAGTTAAAGATATATTTATATCATTTGCTGAAAACACTATAAAATCTTTTAAACAATTAAATATAGATATCCCAATTAACATTTTAAAAGCAGATGGCGGTGTAATGGATATATCAGATGCAAAAGATTTACCAGTACAAACAATAATGTCTGGTCCAGCAGCCAGTTTAATGGGAACTCTTGGTTTAACTAATATTAATACTGACGCAATTATATTAGATATTGGGGGAACAACCACTGATATTTTCTTTTTAGCAGATGGCATTCCACTTTTTGAACCAACCGGTATAAACATAAAAGAGTATAAAACATTAGTAAGATCAATATATAGTAAATCAATTGGTCTTGGTGGTGATAGTGTTATAAAACTACAAAACAATCAAATAGTAATCGGTCCAGAAAGAAAAGATAAAGCAGCAGCACTAGGAGGTAAATATCCAACACCTACTGATGCATTAATAGTTTTAAATAAGACTAATTTAGGAAATATTGATTTATCAAATAAAGCAATTAGTAAACTGGCAAATGAAATTAATTTATCAATTAAAGAAACTGCTAAGTTAATTGTTGATACATTTATTAAAACAATTAAAGATGAAGTTGATATACTTCTTAAAATAATTAACTCAAAACCAGTTTATACAATTAAAGAAATACTGGAAAATAAAGAACTTGATCCAAAATCTATAGCAGTAATAGGAGCATCTGCAAATGCTTTTTCATCATTTTTAGAAAAATCATTTAATTTAGAAGTACTCATCCCAAAAAATTATGAAGTTGCAAACGCGATCGGTTCAGCACTCGCAATAACAACAAAAGAAATAAATTTATTAATTAATACGTTTTTAAAAACATATGTTGTTCCTGAACTTGGAATTAATAAAAAAATAAACAAGAATTATAATTTAAAAGAAGCCGAAGAAGAAGCGTTGAAATTATTAGATGAACACCTAACCCTAAGGAGTAATGATTCTAATCTTGAATTAGAAGTATTAGAATCAAATAGTTTTAGTATGGTTGATGGTTTTTATACTAAGGGAGAAAATATTAGAGTTAAAGTTCAAGTTAAACCAGGTTTAACTAGAAAGATGTAGGTGGTAAGATGAATAAAACTAAAAATAAATTAGGCATTATCTTATTTCCAGCATTTGACTGGCAAATAAGTAAAACTCATCCTGAAAGAAAAGAACGTCTTTTATATACAAAAGATCAAATTGATGAAGAAGGAATTTCAGATATTGAAGGTATAACATTTCATAATCCGATTGTTGCTACTGAGACTGACATAAAAAGAGTTCATTTTGTTGTTCCTGATGTTTCTAAAATACTAACAAACTCACATTATATCTCAGCAGGTGCAGCAATTAAAAGTCTTGATCTAGTTATGAATAAAGAAGTTGATAAAGCCTTCTCACTTACTAGACCACCAGGACATCATGCGATGCGTGTTGTATATGGTGATCGTGGTTTTTGTGTCACTAATATAGAGGCGGTAATGATTGAAAACATTAGACAAAAATATGGTAATCTTAAAGTCGCTATAATTGATACCGATGCTCACCACGGTGATGGAACAGAAGATATTTATTGGAATGATAAGAATACACTTTTTATATCACTTCATCAAGACGGAAGAACTCTATATCCAGGTACTGGATTTACTGATGAATTAGGCGGACCAAATGCCTATGGTTATAATATTAATATACCGTTACCACCAAATACAGGCGATAAGGGTTTTTTATATGTACTTGACAATTTAGTACTACCAATTTTAGATGATTTTAAACCAGACATAATAATTAATTCTGCAGGACAAGACAACCATTATAGTGATCCTTTAACTAATATGAACTTCTCTGCTAAAGGATATGCATTGTTAAATGAAAAACTTAATCCAGATGTTGCGGTTCTAGAAGGTGGGTATTCAATTGAAGGTGCACTTCCTTATATTAATACAGGTATTATCCTGGCGATGGCAGGACTTGATTATTCCAATGTAATTGAACCTGATTTTCATATATCTAAAGTTACACAAAGTAATGATGTAACTAAATATATTGAAAAACTAACAGAACAAATATATTCAAATTGGAAAAACAAGGATATATTATCTAACAACAAATTTGGTGATAAACAATATGTTACAGAAACTAAAAGGATATATTATGACACATCAAACATAATGGAACATCAAGTAATAACTTATAAAAGATGTGATAAATGTCCAGGTGTTACTAAAATAGAATCAACGAATGATAAAAATGATAACATACTAGCGATAAATATTCCACTTGGTGCATGTAGAAAATGTCAAATAGAAGGACAAGACTTGTTTAATAATAATGACGTAAGTCAATATACAAATGTGTATCTTCAGGACAGAGTTAATGATTTTTATCACCAAAAATGAAATTTAAGCAATAGGACTTGTTAAAAAACAGGTCCTATTTTTACGAAAAATTACGAAAATACGAAAACGTTTAAGTAAGTAAAGTGGGCTTATTCTCTTAGTTAAGCCAAAAGACTATTTACGAAAATGAA
>DURF01000048.1 GCA_012837395.1 Acholeplasma sp.
TTGATTGAGTCCCAATATTACCAGCCATCCCAAGTATCATTGGTTGAAATAAAATAAGCGCGATTACTTCTACTAATGTTCTTTCAAAAACAGAAAGAACAACCGCAATTACTAAGTTTAATACAACAGAAATTAATAACCATGGTAGTCTTTGGATTGCTCTTATGCCAGCGTTTGATGATTCATCATAATTACCTACTGCCATCATTTTTTCAATATCTTCTTCGTGTTCTAAAATCATTTCGTTTAAAACATCATCAGCTGTAATAATTCCAATTATATTTAACTCATTATTTAATATTGGTAAAACACTTTTACCATAGTTTTTAAACTTAATAAAACCTTGATAAATTGAATCATCTAGTGTTAAATAATTATTTGTCTTATAAGTAATACTTTCAAGTGAGTCACTTGGTCTTGCACTTATTAAATCTTTTAATGAAACGCTTCCTACTAATTGATTATTACTGTCTATAACAAAAATATCATCAATAAAATCATTATCTTTAACATTTGAAATAACAAACGAGGTCGCCTCTTTAATTGATAATTTATTATTAATTGTTAAAAACTCAGTTGTCATAATAGAAGCAATCGCTTCTTCATCATAACTCATTAATGTTTTTAGAGTTGCTTGTTTTCTATGACTTAATAAACCTATTAAATATGTTTGATAATCTTCATCAAAACTTGTTATAAATATTTTTAGTTCATCCATTTCAAAGCCGGTTAAAAATTGTTTCTTTTGATTTTCGGTTAATAGATTAAAATAATTTCTTGAAACATCATTCGGCAGTTCAATAAATACATCAATCATTTTAGATAAAGACATTAATTTAATAAAACGCATTTGAATATCACTACTTGAGTCTTTAATAAGGTTTGCTATATCATAAGGATGCATTTTAGATAATTGTTTTTTTAATTGATTGTCATTTAAACGCATTAATTCTTTCATCTAAATCACCCCCAATAAAATCGTTGCAAGTCCAAAATATATAATAACACTTGTTATATCGATTAAGGTTGTTATAAATGGACCTGATGCTATTGCAGGATCTATTTTAAATTTGTTTAAAATAATTGGAATAAATAAAGCAAAAACAGGTCCTAATGCAACAGTTAAAGTAAGAGACATTCCAACAACTAACGAAACATTAAATGGTTCAATAATGCCAATTTGAAGCGAAATGAAATATGAAATCACGGCGCCAGCAAGCCCTAATATTACACCGTTTATAAAACCTGCTAGTATTTCTTTTCTTCCATTTTTCAGTGCACTTTTTGAATCTTTACTTAATATTCTTAAAGTAACTGCAAGCGTTTGTGTAGCAACGTCACCACCAGCATCTAATATTAATGGCTGAAATAGTGCTAAAACAGCTACTGATGCGATTACAGATTCAAAACTGCTTGTTGCTAGTGCTATTGGAATTGATAATACTAATAGTAATAATAACCAAGGGAGTCTTTTTAAAGCCGATTTAAATAACCCTTTTGTTTTAGTATCAGGAAGGGCTGCTAGTTTTTCATAGTCATCAATTGCTTCTTCATGATAAATATCAATCGCATCATCAACAGTTAGAACACCTATTAAACTCTTGTTGGAGTTTAGCACAGCTATTTCATATAATCCATAATTTTGGATTTTATGAATAGCTTCTTCTATATCATTATAATCATATACATAAGGACTTGTTTTAACTAATTCATCTATTAAGAGAGGTGCTTTAGACTTAATTAGGTTTTTAAGTTCAATTGTTCCTATGAAATTATTATTATCATCTATTACAAATAAGTGATTAATTGTGTCAACTTCATCAGCTTCTTTAATGACTTTTTTTGTTGCTTCTTTAATATCCATCCCTAAATTTAAAACAACAAAACCGTCAGACATATGAGATCCAACTTCATCTTCTTCATATGTTAATACTTTAGAAATGAACTCTTCATTTTCTAATGTATTAATAAGTTCGTCTTGTTTATCTAAATGGATAAAAATATCAGCAGCATCATCTAAATCTAAGTTATCAATAATATCTTTTTGACTCTCAAGTTCAAAATTATCAATAATTGTAGCTGCTACTTCTGGCTCTAAATAAGCAACTATTCTGGCCACTTCTTTTTCACTTAACAATTGATAGAAGTTTTCTACTTCATCTTCATCTAATTGTTCAAGTGCTTCAATAATGTCATGCGGATGCATTTTTTTAATTAATTGGTTTAATTTTCTTTTACTCTTTTGTTGAATTATTGTTTTCATTTAAAATTCTCCTCTCCTAAAAAAAACAAAAAACACCTAAAAGATGTTTTGTTAACGAAGATTCAAAAAATAATAAATAGTTAGTTATTTAAACTAGGTGTTAATAGTACAGATATTTTGTCGTACTTAAAAGATACACCAAATAATTTATTATTTGTTGTTAACATCCATCTTTTTTCTAAATAATCATCATCAGTCCTACTCAAAATATCTCACCACCTTTAATAAACTATCTTGATTATAACATATTCATTTTTATATACCTAATAACAGCAAAAAAAAGAAGCTATAAAACAAAATTATAACTTCTTTATTTTTTTATCTTATTTACTTATTCCGCTCTTAGCGCATCAACTGGATCTTTCTTAGCAGCTGATCTTGAAGGAATTAGTCCTGAAATCAAAGTTAATGCAATACTTATTAAAACCATTATTATCGCATAATTCCAAGGGAATATTGCTATTGGTGCTCCGAGTGGTTTTTGGACAATTAAGTTTATAATAAATGATGCTAAATATGTAAAGCCGATTGCGATTAATCCTGACATTAATCCAATTATTGCAGTTTCTGCAACAAATAGATTTGATACGTCACGCTTTCTACCACCTAAA
>DURF01000049.1 GCA_012837395.1 Acholeplasma sp.
AAATCATTAACTGTTTATGCTACTAATATCTTAGATTTAAAAATTGGTGATGAAATAATTAAAATTAATAATACTTTAGTATCTGGAAAAAGTTATCAAAAATATTTAGAAATATTTGATTTATATGATGAAAATTATAATAATAGATTTAATGCTAAAGATTTAACATTAACTATTTTAAGAAATGAAGAAGAGTTAACTATTGATGTAGTTAATAATAATCAAGTTATTTTTTATCCTAATTATGAAATAAAATCAACTACACCAAGTTATGAAGGATTAAGAGAAAAAATAAATCGTGGTGGACCAAGTGGTGGTATGATTCAATCGCTTGCGATTTATTCTAGTTTATTAAATATAAAATATAATGATTTAAAAATAGCAGGTACTGGAACAATTGATACAAACCTAGATTTCACAGTTGGAAGAATTGGTGGTATTGTCCAAAAATACTATACTGTTAAAGATAATAAAATTAATATATTTATTATACCTTCATCACATTATAGTGAAATAGAAGATATTATTAAAGAAAGCGACAAAGTATTAGTAGTTACAGTTGATAGTTTTCAAGATTTAATTACTAAGTTTGTTAATAATTATGGTGATAATAATGATTAAAAAGTTGTCTTATTTATTAAGTGAATATAAAGTGTTAAGAACTAAACTAGATGAAAAAACTTCTTTTAAAACAACTTTAAAAGCGATTTTTTCATCAATTCTTATTAATCTAGTTATCTTTTTAATTCCAGCTTTACTTGTTTATAATTTATTTATTATTGATAAAATTATTCCAATATTAAAGGTAATTATTATTTTATTAATTATCGCATTTACTTTCTCTTATAATTATTTCTACATTAAAGTTGTTAAAAATTATGAAGAAAGTATTGAAGCAATTAACTTTAAACATTTAATAATTGTTGAATCAGTTATTGGTAGTTTATTTTTAAGTATACTTGCAATTGTCATTATGACAATTATTTGAGGTAGATATTATGTTGATAGGATCGATAATAATCGTTATATTAATTGTATTAGATCAAGTAATTAAGATCTTAAGCGTATATTTTAAAAATCCAAGTAATTCTTTAATTAAAGTTTTAATACCAGAAGTATTAGAATTTCATTATATTGAAAATACTGGTGCCTCTTTTGGGATGTTAAAAGACCAACATTTAATTTTTGGACTAATAACAGTTTTAGCACTTGTTATTTTTGGATATTTATTTGTAAGTATTAATTTTAAAACGAAAAAAGTTTATACAATATCAGTAATTTTATTTATTGCCGGAACATATGGTAACGCAATTGACCGTGTTTTTAGAAATGGGGTTGTAATTGATATGTTTAATATGCCAGTTTTAAATAATATATTATCATTAATTGGTATTTCACCATTTATCTTTAATTTAGCTGATGTGTTTTTAAACTTTGGTATTATATTATTTATAATTGATATGTTGTTTTTTGAAAGAAAAAGGATTGATAGTAATGAATGATTTTTTAACAATTGAAATTGACGATGAGTTTTTAGGTGAAAGACTTGATCATTTTTTAAGTAGTTTATATCCAGAAATAAGTCGTAATAAAATACAAAATCATATTAAAGAAGGTAATGTTTTAATAAATAATACAAAAGTTAAAACAGGCTTTATTTTAAAGGATTTAGATGTTTTAACAATGAAGCCATTAATAATTGAAACAAAAGTTAATAAAGAAATTATTCCAACTAATTTAAATTTAGAAATTATTTATGAAGATAATGATTTAGCAATTATTAATAAACCAAAAGATTTAGTTGTACATCCTGCACCAACTCATGATGGAGTTACTTTAGTGCATGGTATTTTATATCAACTAAATAGTTTAAGTAGTATAAATGGCTCAAATAGACCCGGTATTATTCACCGTTTAGATAAAGATACTAGTGGATTATTAATTGTTGCTAAAACAAATGAGGCTCACCAAATACTTGCTAAAGATATAAGTGAGCATAAAGTTAAAAGACACTATTATGCGATTGTTTATGGCTCTTTTAGTGAAACAAGTGGAACTATTAATATGCCAATTGGTAGAGATTTAAGTAATAGAACTAAAATGGCTGTTGATCCTAAAGGTAGAAATGCAACAACTCATTTTAAAGTAATTGAGGAGTATTTAAATCATAGTTTGTTAGATGTCGAACTTGAAACAGGGAGAACTCATCAAATTAGAGTGCATTTATCAGAGATTAATCATCCGATTTTAGGTGATGAAGTATATGGACCTAGAAAAGTATTTGGAAAAATTGGTCAATACCTTCATGCTTATAAATTAAGTTTTATTCACCCAATTACAAAAAAAGAAGTAACGTTTGAAACGTCACTTCCTAATTATTTTAAAGATATTATTGCGCAATTAACTTAGTTACATTTTTAAAGTTAGTTTTTGCTACATCATCTAAAATATCTTCATCAAAATTATTGATTAAATATTTTAGTTGTTCATCAACTTTTTTAGATGCTCCTTTAGCTAAGTTTAAATTAACTTTTTTACTACATTCTTGTAAGGAATATAAAAATCCGTATCTTGCGATAATAGCTGCAGCAGCAACTGCAATATGAACATTTTCTGCTTTAGTATGAAAAACAATGTCGCGATTTACTAATAATTCGTCCTTTAAATAGTTATAATATTGTTTGGGTGGACAAAATTGATCTAAAATTATTGGTACATTTGGACCCTTAAGTTTAGCATGTAGTGATACGATGGCTTGATTGTGAAGATGAGCTTTAATTTTATTCATATTATAACCTTTTTCAATTAAAGCATTATATTTAATTGGGTCTAAAATAATTAAACTATGATTTAACCTTTTAGCAATCTTTGGTGCATTTTCAACGATAAATTTATCATTGACTGATTTAGAATCTCTAATGTTTAATGATTCTAAATACTCAATATCATCAAGTGTAACATATGCTGCACAAACTGTTACAGGCCCAAATACGTCCCCAGTTCCAACTTCATCAGAACCGATTGCGGCATAATCTTTTCGATTTAATACTTTTTTAATGAAACTTCTTTCATTAGTTAGTAGTCTTCCTCTAAGAAGTAATTTACCGGATTTATATAAAATAAGATCAGTATTATTTCTTTTATATTGCATATCAATATTAACATCATTATGAGTGACGTTAAAATCCTTATAGACATCTTTAATCTTTTTAATTTCATCCTTTGATAAAATAAATGTGAAATATTTCATATAAAAACTCCTATTCTAGTTACTATTATACCATATTTAGAAATAAAATGCGGCGGTGAAAAAAATGTCATTTTCAATTAAAACAGTAGAATTTGATGTTATTAAACAACAAATTCAAAGCTTTGCTTATAGCAAAGCAGCAAAGAACCATCTATTAAATTTAGTTCCTAGCAAGAACTTTTTTGATGTAGAAAAAATGATTAATGAAACAAATGAATTAACAAGTATAATCGCAAGATTTGGAAATATTCCATTTTTAGAGTCTTTTGATAATACTATTTTAAGTAATAATAAAAGAGTTGAAAGAATCTATTCAATTGAGGAATTACTTTATTTTAAACTATTTTTAAAAATGACTTTAGAGATTGATTTATATTTTAAAAATAGTTTAAAAGAATATAAATCAAT
>DURF01000050.1 GCA_012837395.1 Acholeplasma sp.
ATTCATGATATTTATTAATAAACACTTTATGACGTTTATTTAAAATAGAAGAAGCAATTATACCTTTTTTAGGAGCAAGTAATAATGTTAATATTAAAATTGAACTTAAGACAACTACAATAATTGGACCGGTTGGAAGACCACTTATTTTAAAACTAAAATAAGTTCCAAAGGCAGCGGAAATTGCCCCAAAAATACCAGCTAAAATAAAATTAAGACTTAATTTGTTAGTCCAAATTCTTGCAGTAACTGCTGGTGCAATTAATAACGCTGACATTAAAACAACTCCGATTGCTCTAATAGATATAACAACAACTAAAACAGTTAAGAAAGTTAAAATAGATCTAACAATTTTTGTGTTAAATCCAAGACTAGTGTAAAAGTCTTCGTCGAATATAAATAGTTTTATATGACGCCAAAAGATAATCACTAATAAGATTGCAACAACTGAAGCAACAGAAATAATTAAGACATCTTGTTCCAACATTGTTGCTGCTTCACCAAAGATAAATTTAGATAAACCAGCTTTACCTGAACCAGTTAATAAACTTAATAAAACATTTCCAAACCCGAAAAAGGATGAAAGAATTAAAGCCATACTAGCATCAAATTTAACATTTGAATATTTTTTTATTAACTCAATTAATAACATTGAAATAACTGATGCAAACGTAGCTCCTAATAATAAAATTCCAATATCTCTAGTATTAAATAACATAAACGCGATAACTACACCTGGTAGTGAAGCATGCGATAATGCATCACCAATTAATGCTTGTTTTCTTTGGGTCGGAAAAACTCCAACCGCGCCTGCACTAAAACCTAATATTACAGTTCCGATTAATATTTTCAAAAAATAACTGTCAAACATAGTTTTCTTCCTTAAGTTCAGTTAACTTATTATTTTTGAAAGTCTTTTCAATATTTTTTTCAGTAAAGACTTCATCAACTGAACCACTAGCAATAACTTTTAAATTTAGTAAAGTTGCCCAATCAAAGTATTTAGGAACTGTGTCTAAATCGTGATGAACAACGATAACGGTTTTACCAAGCGATTTCAACTCTTTTAATATTTCAATAATTGCACGCTCGGTTTTAATGTCAACACCTTGAAAAGGTTCATCCATAAAGTATATTTCTGCATCTTGAACTAACGCTCTAGCTAGAAAAACTCTTTGTTGCTGTCCGCCAGATAACTCAGAAATTTGACGATCTTTAAAACCTTCCATTCCAACCATTTTTAAAGCGTCATCCGTTAGTTTATAATCTTTTTTACTTAATTTTTTAAACCAACCGGCATGACCATATCTTCCCATAGAGACAACGTCATAGACGGTTGTTGGGAAATCCCAATCAACACTACCTCTTTGCGGATCATATGCAATTTTACGATAAACTTCTTTGTATGATTGTCCTTCAAAACTTACGTTACCCGAAACAGGTTTGACTAAGTCAATCATTGCTTTTATAAGTGTTGATTTACCTGCTCCATTAGGACCTAGTATTGCAATTAACTTTCCTTTTGGAAAATTAACATCAATATCCCATAAAACGGGTTTCAAATCATAAGCAACCGTTAAGTCTTCTATTTTAATATAATCCATAAAATCACGCTCCTTTGGATTCATCAAAAGCTTTTAAAATAATATTTACATTTTTTAAATACATTTTAATATACGTATTATCATCATCACTATCACCAAGAGAATCAGAATATAAGTTTCCACCAACAACGACATCATAACCATCTCTACTTAATGCTTCTTTAACAGATGTGATAGTTTCTACAGGAACTGATGTTTCAGGGAAAATTGCTTTAACGTTGTGTTCTTTTACAACACTAACAACCTCTCTAATATCAGAAGGAGAAACCTCATCTTCAGTTGATAAGCCTTGTAATGAATAAACTTTAAAATCATATTTGTTTCCAAAATATTGAAACGCATCATGTGCCGTAATTAAAAACCTATCAGTATTTTCAATAGAACTAAGGTTTAATATTATTTCTTCATTAAGGGTATTTAATTCAAGAAGATAGTTGTTTAAACGGCCCTCGTAATATGAAGCATTTGTATTATCTAGTTCTTTTAAAGCTTCAAAAACGTATTTTGCAGCTTCTTTATATAAATCAATATCAAACCAAAAGTGAGGATCGTAATTACCACCAAAGTTTTCATCTTCAATTAATAAAGACTTTAACTCATCGCTTGATTCACTTAATATTTTATTTCCAATTGATAAAACAAATTTATTTGATTGTTTATCATAACTTTCAAAAATAGATGTCATTTTCCCTTCTAAATTTAATCCACTAACTAAAATCATATCAGCTTTATTAAGTGCTGTATAATCACTAGGTCTAGCTATATATTGGTGTGGGTCAATACCGGCCGCCATTAATGCATAAACACTTACATTTTCTCCCCCAATTTCATTAGCCAAATCCGCCATAACGTTAGTTGTTGCAGTAATATTTATTTTATCTTCGATATATTGATATCTCGGTTGACAGGAGACTAGTATTGCTCCAAATATAAAAACAATTAAAGTCTTTAATAGTTTTTTCATATTTCCTCCTCTTTAATTTTAAGGCATACCTTAAAAACTTTGATTAAAGTATATCACTTAAATTAAATTGTGTCAACAAAATACAATTTAAGGTATAATAAATTATATGGAAAGAAAAGTGATAATATGAATAAGCACAAAGCAAAAAAACATTTTGGTCAAAACTTCTTAACAGATAAAAACTTGCTTAATAAAATAGTTGAAGAAGCAGGTGTTGAAAATAAAGATGTAATTGAAATAGGTCCAGGAATGGGAGCTTTAACTCAGTTTTTAGTTAAAGTTGCTAGTACAGTTACGGCTTATGAAATTGATCTGGATTTAAAACCAGTTCTTAATCAACTAGAAAAACATAATAACAATTTAACAGTAAAATATGAAGATATATTAAAAACAGATATTCCTAATGATAAAGTATATGATGTGGTTGCAAATATACCCTATAATATTACAAGTCCAATTATATTTAAATTATTAGAGAGTTCAAACATTAATTCTGCGACTCTAATGGTTCAAAAAGAGGTTTGTGATCGAATTACTTCTAAACCAGGAACAAAAGACTATAACGCACTCACAGTAATTATTAATTATTATATGGAAGTTACTAAAGTAATGAATGTTAGTAAAAAGTTATTTAGACCGATTCCTAAAGTTGATAGTGCAGTATTTAAAATGAGAAGAAGAGAAAAAGAGTTAAATGACGATGAAGAAAAACTATTTATTGAAATTGTAAAATCATCGTTTCATCAAAAACGTAAAACATTACTTAATAATCTATCATTTAGTTTTGAAGTAAATAAAGAAAAAATTAATGAGTTACTACAAAAATTAAATATAAATTCAAATGAAAGAGCAGAAAACATAACTTTAGAACAATTTATTGAATTGACTAAAATTTGGAACAACATCTAAAACCAAAAAAATATAAAAATGTATAAAATTGAACAAAAAACTAAACAGACATCTCAAAAACAAAAAAACGCTATCATTTTTTTGAAAAAATTTGACCAAAATTGGAATTAATTGCTTAGTTGTGTTATAATCAAAGCATAATAAAACGGTTTTGGAGGAGAACAATGCAAGTAACCAATGTTAGAATAAGACTGATAAATACTGAGGGAAGATTGAAAGCCGTCGGATCAATTACTTTGAATGACTCTTTTGTAGTTCATGATGTGCGCGTTTTAGAAGGCGAAAGGGGAATGTTTGTGGCAATGCCTAGCAAACAAATGCCTAATGGAATGTTTAGAGATGTCGCACATCCAATTAATACAGAGACAAGAAGTTTGATTGATTCTAAAGTATTAGAAGCTTATGAAGATTCATTAAAGGAAGCAGAAGTCGAAACAGTTGAAGAAGAGGAATAAACCTCTTCTTTTTTTTGAAAAAAAATATGTTAAAATAAGTTGTTACTTAACATACAAGATAAAAGTTGATAAAGGTGGTTAAAATTTTAAGTAAAAAGATAAATGAAATAGAACTTTTTGATATAGAAAACAAAGAGTATGTCTATATTGGTATTGATGATTATATAAAAATAGGCGTTGTTGAGAATTCAAGAATAACTATGAATGTTAAAATGAAAATATTTAAAAAGAGTAGTTTAATATCAAATTATGAAAAAACATTGTTTGATACTAAGTTAGAAGATCTTTATAAACACTATAAAACAATATTAGAAAACTATGAATTTAATGCTCATAAACTATTATATTCAAATTATTTAAATGATTATCTAGCTAGAAAAATCGTTTCAAAAACGGTAAATAGAATAGTTGATATTTTAAATGAGAAGTTTAATAATTATGACGTGCTCGTCTTTGATGTTGCTAATTTAAAATATCAGGATAAATTGATTAAACTAATTAATGAAAATTTTAAGACAAGAAAGTTGTATTTTTTGCAATAAAAATGAAGATAACTGACTTTATGAGAAACATTAAAAAAGACGAGCAAAAACAATTAGTTGTTGAATTTGAAAAATCAGTTTTAGATTATTATTCAAAGGACAATTTTTTAAACCTATCTAACTTTGATAATTTTGTTGTCGATTATTTGTTAGAAGATCAAATCGCTGAAATAAATCAATTGATTGATAATGGTAAGTTTACGATGTTAAATATTCTTAGAAGTATCAAAAAGAAGTTGAATCCTAAATTTATAGTATTTAGAGATTGTGAAAATGGCTATGATGAGTTTTATTATAAACTGCGCACTATTTTTGAAAAGATATTATTTGAAAACTATATTAGAAAACAATATGAAGAAATAGTATACCTTAACAAAGTTAAAAAAGTTCATTTAACAACACTGTTAAAATATAAAAAGAAAGTTTTGTATAACTTTATTGAAAAGGATGTTGAACAACATCTTAAAGAATTATCGTTAGATGGAAAAAAGCAAAGCAATTATTTAAAAGTAAAAGAAAGTTATAGTGAACTTGATTATTTAAATGATCAAATATTAGATTTAATATATTTGTTTAACGAAAACACATTTACAAATAAAGACGACATAATTAAAATAATTAACAACAAAAAGTATAAATACATAATATTGCCATTTGAAATTAACGCTATTCACATAGTTAATGAAGTAAATGTAATAGAACAATTAAATGAAATATTGAAAAGCATTGAAAGAGAAGATGAGTTTTATTTAATAACTCCTAAATTTAGTAGTTACAACCGGTATTTATATTGGTCGGTTTTGATATCGCAATTAAACAAACCAAATTTAAAGATTGGAATTATATTAAATGAATATGAATTAATATATGAAATCGAAGAGGCACCTTTTACCAATTTGATTATAATTAACTATGATGAAATATGCGCAAACAACTATGAATTTAGATATTTTAAAGAAGATATTGAACAAAAAATGAGGCTTATTAAACAAATTGCCAAAGAAAATGATATTAAAGTAGTTGTTAAGTCAAATAATTTAAAAAATGAAACGATTATAGAGAAATTAATAATTATGGGGTTTAAATCGTTTATATATAATGAAAATCATTATAACCACGTTAAAAAATCGGTTTTGAATTATATGTCGAGACGAGGTAAATATAGGTTGGAACTTAAAAAATGAAAAAAACTTAGGAAAAACCTTGCAAAACAAATAAACTTGTTATATAATAAAACAGCTTATGTAAAAACAAAGCGGGCATAGATGTGGGAGGTTGCCGGCACGCGGATAGCCGTTGTCAGTGTATCGGGTTTTTCCACGGAGCAAGTTTATAAATAATTATAGGCGGAAGGAGAATAAAAATGGCAAAAAAAGATGTAATCAAAATTAGATTAAAAGCTTATGATCACAGATTAATTGATCAAGCAGCAAAGAAAATAGTTGATAGTGTAGTAGGTACAGGAGCAACAGTAAATGGACCAATCCCATTACCAACTAGCAAAGAAGTGTTCACAGTTTTAAGATCACCACACGTTAATAAAGATTCACGTGAACAATTTGAAAGAAGAACTCACAAGAGATTAATTCAAATTGTTAATCCAAATCCAAAAACAATTGACACTTTAATGCACATTGACTTACCATCAGGTATTGATATTGTACTTAAAAAGTAATTTAAGAAAATAATAAAAGAAGAAAGAGGTATATCATGGCCAAAGGAATCTTAGGTAGAAAAATTGGTATGACACAAATTTTCGATGAAAATGGTGTTTTAATACCAGTTACAGTTGTTGACGTTAGCGATAACGTAGTATTACAACAAAAGACTGAAGAAATAGATGGTTATGTGGCAACTCAAGTTGGTTTTGAAACTAAAAGAGAAAAACTTTCAAACAAACCAGAGTTAGGACACGTAGCAAAAGCAAATACACAACCTAAGCGCTTCGTTAGAGAAATTCGTTTTGATAACTTTGAAAACGAGTTAACCAACTTAAGCGTCGGAGATGTAATTGCACCAGATATTTTTGCAGTCGGCGATTATGTGGATGTTACAGGAACATCAAAAGGTAAAGGTTTTCAAGGTGTTATTAAAAGACATAACCAAAGAACAGGTCCTCAAACACACGGTTCGAGATTTCACCGTAGACCAGGTTCAATGGGTGCTGTAAAAGGTAACATTAAAGGTAAGAAATTACCAGGACAAATGGGAAATGTAAAAACAACAGTTCAAAACTTAGTTATTGCTGGTGTTGACACAGAAAATCAAATTATATTAATTAGCGGAAGTGTGCCTGGACCTAAAAAAGGTTTAGTAGTAATTAAATCTGCTGTTAAGAAAGTTAAATAAGGAGGAAGAATATGCCAAAGTTAAATGTTTTAAATCAAGCAGGAGAAAAAGTTGGAAATATTGAACTTTCAGATCATGTTTTTGGTATTACTCCTCACCAACAAGCACTATTTGATGTAGCAACAGCTCAAAGAGCAGCGCAACGTCAAGGAACAAGTGCAGTGAAGAATCGTTCTGAAGTTCGCGGTGGTGGAAAAAAACCATGGCGTCAAAAAGGAACTGGTCGTGCAAGACAAGGTTCAATTAGATCACCACAATGGCGTGGTGGTGGAGTGGTTTTTGGACCACAACCAAATAGAAACTATAATGTTAAGCTAAACAAAAAGGTAAGAAACTTAGCTTTTAGATCAGCTTTATCATTGTTCTTAAAAGAAGAAAAATTAGTTGTATTAGATGACTTAGTAATTGAAAACGGAAAAACAAAAGATTTCCAAGCAGTTTTAAATAACTTAAAATTAGATGGAAAAACATTGTTCGTTGGAAAAGAATTAGTTGAAACAAATGTAAGAGCAGGAAGAAACATTCCAGTTGTTAGTTTCGCTACTACAAATCATTTAAGTGTCTTAGACATTTTAAATAGTCACAATCTAGTATTTACTAAAGATGCTATAGAAGCAATCGAGGAGGCACTAGGCAATGAGTAAAATGAATCGTTATTATGAAATTATTCAAGCACCGATTATTACAGAGCAAACAATGAATTTAATTGATGACTTTAATCGTTATACATTTAAAGTTGCTAAAGATGCGAATAAAATTGAAATCAAAAATGCTATAGAAGCAATATTTGAAGTTAATGTTGTTAAGGTAAATACTATATTAGTAAAACCTAAATTCAAAAGAATGGGACAACATGAAGGATATACAGCTGCTTATAAAAAAGCAATTGTAGAGTTAGAAGAAGGCCAAACAATTGAAGCCTTCAATGTATAATTTGTGAAATAATATAGGAGGTTTTTAACATGGCGGTTAAAAAATATAAACCAACGTCAAATGCTCGTCGTAATATGAGCGGATTAACATTCGAAGAAATTACAACATCTACTCCTGAAAAATCACTACTTGCGCCAATTACTCGTACAGGTGGCCGTAACAACACTGGTAGAACAACAGTTCGTCATATCGGTGGCGGTGCTAAGAGAAAATATCGCTTAATCGATTTTAAAAGAAATAAAGATAATATCGAAGGTAGAGTAGCAACAATTGAATACGATCCAAATCGTAGTGCATTTATTGCTTTAATTAATTATGTAGATGGAGAAAAAAGATACATCATTGCACCAAAAGGATTAAATGTTGGTGACAAAATTTATTCAGGTACTGATGTAGATATTAAAGTAGGTAATGCATTACCACTTAGAAATATTCCAGTAGGTACAACAGTTCACAACGTTGAACTTAAACCAGGCAAAGGTGGACAACTTGCAAGAAGTGCAGGAACATCAGCCCAAATTTTAGGACGTGAAGAAAAATACGTTTTAGTTAGATTACAATCAGGTGAAGTTCGTAAGATTTTAGGAACATGCCGCGCAACAGTCGGTCAAGTTGGAAATGAATCTTGGGAATTAATCAACTGGGGTAAAGCAGGACGTGTACGTCATTTAGGAATTAGACCAACAGTTAGAGGTTCAGCGATGAACCCGGTAAACCACCCACACGGTGGTGGTGAAGGTAGAACGCCAATCGGTCGTGTGTCACCAATGACACCATGGGGTAAAAAAGCTCGTGGTATTAAGACACGTGATACTAAGAAAGCGTCTAATGATTTAATAATTCGTCGCCGTACGAAATAATTAGGAGGAAAACATGGCACGTTCAGTTAAAAAAGGACCATTTTGTGATCTACACTTATTAAATAAAGTTAGAGAACAAAATAAAGCAAACGAGAAAAAAGTGATCCAAACTTGGTCACGCCGTTCAACGATTTTCCCTGATTTCGTTGGGCACACAGTAGCAGTTCATAATGGTAAGGAACATGTTCCAGTATATATTACAGAAGATATGGTTGGACATAAATTTGGTGAATTCGCACCAACAAGAACTTACCGTGGACATGGTAAAGATGATAAAAAGGGTCGCGACAAAAAAGCGGGCTTTTAATTAGGAGGAGAATATAAATGGAAGTTAAAGCAATACATAAAACAGCAAGAATTGCTCCTCGTAAAGCTCGTCTAGTTATCGATTTAATTAGAGGAAAAGACATTAAAGAAGCACAAGCTATTTTAATGTTTACACCAAAAGGAGCATCACCGCTTATTTTAAAAGTTTTAAATAGTGCGGTAGCAAATGCTGAACATAATAATGGAATGGATAGAGATAATCTATTTGTTAAAGAAGCTTATGTGAGTGAAGGTATCACAATGAAAAGAATGTTACCTAGAGCTCAAGGTAGAGCAGATGTGATTTCAAAAAGAACAAGCCATATAACAGTAGTTGTGGCTGAAAGAGAAATGGGTGGTGAATAAAGATGGGTCAAAAAGTTAATCCAATAGGACTACGTGTTGGTGTTATTAGAGATTGGGATTCAAAATGGTATGCTGATTCTAAACAAGTTCCAGCACTTATTAAAGAAGACGCACAAATTCGCGAGCTATTAAATAAAAAATATGCAAATGCAGCTGTTTCTCACATTGAAATCGAAAGATTAAAAGGTGCTAAAGGTAAAGATAGAGTTAAGATTACACTACACTCAGCAAAACCAGGGGTAGTAATTGGTCGCGAGGCACAAATATTAAAAGAAACTATTGCAGAATTAGAAAAATTAACTAAAAAAGAAATTGTTTTAAATGTTGTTGAAGTAAGAAAACCTGAAGTAGTTGCGACATTAGTTGCACAAAACATTGCAGAACAATTAGAAAACCGTGCTTCATTTAGAAGAGCGCAAAAAATTGCAATTCAAAGAGCTTTAAAAGCAGGAGCAAAAGGTATTAAAACATCTGTATCAGGTCGTTTAGGCGGAGCAGAAATGGCACGTACAGAAGGGTATTCAGAAGGACAAGTTCCTCTACATACGATTAGAGCAGACGTTGAGTTTGCAATCGCAGAAGCACATACAACTTATGGAATCTTAGGAGTAAAAGTTTGGATTTATAATGGTGAAATTTTACCAGGACAAAACCACGAAGAAATAAGAAAACAAAGACAAAGTGCTCCAGCTCAATCAGAAAGAGGAAAGAGACGTCCAGCAAGAAGAAGATCAAATGATGGTAAAGGGGGGAACTAATTATGTTATTACCAAAAAGAACAAAGTTCCGTCGTCCTCATCGCGTAAGTTATGAAGGAAAAGCAAAAGGTAAAAACCAAGTTCAAAATGGTGATTATGCTTTAGTAGCTTTAGAAGGTGCTTGGATTACAAACAGACAAATCGAAGCAGCTCGTATTGCTATGACAAGACATATGCGTCGTGTTGGTAAAGTATGGATTAATATTTTCCCGCACATGTCCTTAACTAAAAAACCACTTGAAGTTCGTATGGGTTCCGGTAAAGGGGCACCAGATAGCTGGGTGGCAGTAGTTAAAGAAGGAAAAGTTATGTTTGAAATTGGTCAAGTTTCTGAAGGGGTAGCTAGAGAAGCTTTAAGACTTGCTGCTCATAAATTACCAATTAAAACAAAAATAGTAACAAGAGGTGAGCATAATGAAGGCAAATGAAATTAGAAAATTAACAACTCCAGAGTTAGAAGCTAGAGTTACTGAATTAAAAGAAGAATTATTTAATTTACGCTTTCAGCTCGCAGTCGGTCAATTAGAAAATACTGCAAGAATTAAAACAGTTAAAAGAACAATCGCTCAAATGTTAACCATTATGGGCGAACGAGTTGAATAAAGGAGGAAAAAGGTATGGAAAGAAACAAAAGAAAAGTTTATACAGGCTTTGTAACATCAGATAAAAGAGATAAAACAATTACAGTTGAAATTACAAACTACCGTAAATCACCTTTATATGGAAAACTCGTAAAGGTAACTAAAAAAATTCATGTTCATGATGAAAATAATGAAGCAGGAATTGGTGATCGCGTAAGAGTAATGGAAACTCGTCCATTATCAAAACAAAAAAGATTCCGTTTAATGGAAATATTAGAAAAATCAGATTTAGCGTAGGAAGGAGAACTATCAATGATTCAAAAAGAAACTAGAGTCCAAGTTGCCGATAATAGCGGTGCTAGAGAATTACAAGTAATTAAAGTTCTTGGTGGTTCAGGTCGCCGTTACGCTAATATCGGAGATATTGTAACAGCGGCTGTTAAGAAATCAACACCAACAGGAGCAGTTAAAAAAGGTGACGTTGTAAGAGCAGTTATTGTTCGTACTAAACACGGAGTTCGTCGTGCAGATGGATCAGTTATTAAGTTCGATGAAAATGCAGCAGTCGTCATTAAAGATGATTTGAACCCACGTGGTACAAGAATTTTTGGACCAGTGGCAAGAGAGTTAAGAGAGAAAAACTTCATGAGAATTTTATCTCTAGCTCCAGAAGTATTATAAGGAGGTCGCAACTATGCAAATTAAAACTGGAGATACAGTAGCAATTATCGCAGGTCGCGATCAATTCGTTACTGATAAAAAAGGTAATAAATCAAGAAAAACTGGTACAGTATTACAAGTTTTTCCAAAAACAAATAAAGTATTAGTTCAAGGTGTTAACATTGTTAAAAAACACCAACGTCCATCTCAAGCAAATGAAGATGGTGGGATTATTGAAATTGAAGCACCAATTGATGCATCAAATGTAGCGTTAATTGATCCTTCAACAAATCTACCAACGAGAGTTAGAATTAAAACAGAAGTTGATTCTAAAGGTAAGACTAAAAAAGTTCGTGTTGCAGTTAAAACTGGAACACCGATTGATAAATAAGGAGTTTGATGAATATGAGTAGTAGATTAAGAGAACAATTTAATGACGTTGTCAAACCCGAACTAATGAAAGAATTCAACTATAAAAGTGTTATGCAAGTACCACGCCTAGAAAAAATTGTTGTTAATATGGGTGTTGGTGAAGCAATTGGGAATTCAAGATTTTTAGATGAAGCTGTTAATGAGTTAAGAACTTTAACTGGACAACAGCCAGTTATTACAAAAGCTAAAAAATCAGTATCTAACTTTAAATTAAGAGATGGTATGCCAATTGGAGCAAAAGTTACTTTAAGAGGAGAAAAAATGTATCACTTCTTAGATAAGTTAGTATCAATTGCTCTACCACGTGTTCGTGACTTTAGAGGAGTTTCAAACAACTCATTTGATGGTCGCGGAAACTATACACTTGGTGTTAAAGAACAAATTATTTTCCCAGAAATTAGTTTAGATAAAGTAAATCGAGTTCGTGGAATGGACATTGTTATTGTTACAACGGCAGAAACTGACCAAGAAGCACATGCGCTACTAAGTCATTTAGGTATGCCGTTTAGAAAGTAGGGAAGTATTATGGCAAAGAAATCAAAAATTGTAAAAAATGAAAAACGTCGTGAAATAGTTGAACGTTATCGTGAAAAAAGAGCTGCTTTAATTGCTGCAGGCGATTACGAAGGCTTACAAAAACTGCCACGTAATGCTTCACCAACACGCGTTAGAAACCGTGATTCTATCGATGGTAGACCACGCGGTTATGTAGGAAAATTTGGTTTATCACGTGTTAAATTTCGTGAATTAGCGCATAAAGGTGAATTACCAGGCGTTAAGAAATCAAGCTGGTAATAAGGAGGAAGAAACATGGTTATGACTGATCCAATTGCGGATTTACTAACAAGAATTCGTAACGCAAATCATATGCGTCACGAAACAGTCGAGATTCCTGCTTCTAGAGTTAAATTAGATATTTTAGAAGTATTTAAAAAAGAAGGATTCATTCTTGACTATAAAGTAGTAGATGCCGGAGTAGCAAGCAAAATAGTAGTAAAATTAAAATATACAAATAATAATGAACGTGTAATCAAAGGATTAAAAAGGATATCGAAACCAGGTCTTCGCGTTTATGCAAAAGTGGAAGAATTACCACGTGTATTAAACGGTTTAGGTGTTGCGGTTATCTCAACATCAAATGGTGTTATGACTGACAAAGAAGCAAGAGTTGCCAAAGTTGGCGGCGAAGTCTTAGCTTATATTTGGTAATAAAAGGAGGAAATCATGAGTCGTATAGGTAATAAAGTGATTCAAGTCCCTGCTGGTGTTACTGTTAATATAGGCGAAGCAAACTTTGTAACAGTTAAAGGACCTAAAGGAGAACTTGAATTCAAGTTTAATGAAAACTTAGATATTAAATTAGAAGGTAATGAAATTAGTATTTCAAGACCGAATAACGAAATTTTTACTCGTAAAATTCATGGAACAACTCGTTCCCTATTAGCAAATATGGTACAAGGTGTTCATGAAGGATATAGTAAAAAATTAGAAATTCATGGAGTTGGTTATCGTGCTAACTTAGAAGGGAAAAATTTAAACTTAAGTTTAGGTTTTTCACACCCAGTTGTTTTAGAAATTCCAGAAGGATTAACAGTTGAAGTACCTAAAAATACAGAAATTACTGTTTCAGGGTATGATAAACAAGCAGTGGGTGAATTTGCAGCTAAAATTAGAGCTTTCCGTAAACCAGAGCCTTATCTTGGAAAAGGTATTCGTTATGTTGATGAATATGTTCCACGTAAAGCCGGTAAGACAGCTAAGTAGGAGGGAATATAGATGATAAAACAAATTAGAAAAAATGAAAACAGAAAAAAACGTCATTTCCGTATCCGCCAAATTGTTAAAGGAACAGCTGATCGTCCAAGATTATCAGTATTTCGTTCAAACAAAGCAATTTATGTGCAATTAATTGATGACGTTGCACAAAAAACATTACTTAGCGCACGTACACAAGAGTTAGGATTAAATAATGCTAATATTGAAAGTGCAAAAGCTTTAGGTAAATTAATTGCCGAAAAAGCACTTGAAAAAGAAATTAAAAAAGTTGTGTTTGACCGTGGTGGATATTTATATCACGGTAAAATCAAAGCATTAGCTGAAGCAGCTCGTGAAGCTGGACTACAATTTTAAGAAAGGAGAATATAAATTATGGCTGACGTAAGAAAAAATTTCGATCAACAAGAAGAACAAAATCCTTTTGAAGAACGTGTTGTCGCGATTAATCGTGTAACAAAAGTAGTAAAAGGTGGGCGTCGTTTTAAATTCTCTGCACTTGTAGTTGTAGGTAATAAAGCGGGTCAAGTCGGTTTTGGCACAGGTAAAGCACAAGAAGTACCTGATGCAATTAAAAAAGCGATTGAAAATGCAAAAACAAATTTAATTACAGTTCCACTAGTTGGAACAACAATCCCACACGAAGTAGTGGGTAACTATGGAGCAGGAAAAGTATTTTTCCGCCCTGCATCTGAAGGTACCGGTATTGTTGCTGGTGGTGCTGTTCGTTCAATTTTTGAATTAGCAGGAATTACTGACGTACTTTCAAAATCATTAGGTTCAAGAACACCAATTAACATGGTAAGAGCAACTTTTGCAGGATTACAAGAATTAAGAACTATTGAAGAGGTAGCTAAACTTCGTGGTCTTTCAGTATCGGAGATAAGATAATATGAAAGTAAAAATCACATTAACAAGAAGTTTAATTGGTCGTAAGTTCGATCAAGTAAGAACAGCACACGCATTAGGATTAAGAAAAATTAATCAAGTTGTAGAACATGAAAAGAATGATGCTATTTTAGGAATGATTAATAAAATTAGTCATTTAATTAAAGTAGAAGAATTATAAGGAGGAGACATTTATGTTAAATCAATTAAAACCAGTTGAAGGTGCAAGAAAAGAACGTAAACGTCTCGGCCGTGGTATCGCAAGTGGTACTGGAAAAACAGCCGGTAAAGGTCATAAAGGCCAAAAGGCACGTTCAGGTAATCAACCAAGACCAGGTTTTGAAGGTGGACAAATTCCATTTTTCCAAAGAATTCCAAAACGTGGTTTTAACAATGTAAACCGTAAAGAATATACAATTGTAAACTTAAGTGATTTAAATGTATTTGAAGACGGTGAAAAAGTAACACCAGAAGTATTATTACAAAGAGGTGTTATATCAAAAGTTTTATCAGGTGTTAAAGTTCTTGCAAAAGGAACTCTTGATAAAAAATTAACAGTTCAAGCACATAAATTTTCAAAAGTTGCAAAGGAAGCAATCGAGAAAAATGGTGGAACAGTAGAGGTAATTTAATATGTTTAGACGTCTAGCAACAGTATTAAGTAACAAAAAAGTAATGGTTAGAGTAGCCATTACATTAGCTTTATTATTAGTGTTTAGATTTGTCAGTCACATTCCTATTCCTCTATTTAATTCATCAGCTATTAGTGATGCGATAAATCAAGAAGGAAGTTTCTTTGCTATCATCAATAACTTTACTGGTGGTGCATTAGGAAGATTTTCTGTCTTAGCACTTGGTATTTCACCATATATTACAGCATCAATTGTGATGCAGTTATTACAAATGGTTGTTCCAGCTATAAAAGAGTGGGCTGATCAAGGTGAAGAAGGCAAGCAAAAAGTTAACAGAATAACAAGATATTTAGCAATAATCTTAGCATTTATTCAAGGTTTAGCGTTAATTATCGGTTCAGATAGAAACGGAAGTATCTTTGTTCCAAGTATTGTTAGCCCAAATGCTTTCTTATATATTTATATGGCATTAATAGTAGCAGCAGGTACTGCATTCACTATTTGGCTTGCAGACTTAATTACAAAACATGGTGTTGGTAATGGAACATCACTATTAATTGCAATCGGTATTACATCAGCTATGCCAGCGATGTTTACAACTCTAGGTCAAACATACTTAGGTAGTGGAACATCATTTGGTAATGTAATGATTTTCGTTTCAGTAGTAGCTATTTATTTATTAATCTTGTTAGGAGTTGTATATTTACAAATTGCGACAAGAAAAATACCTATTCAATATGCAAACCGTCCTTCTGGAAGAGGTGGCAAGAGTGATTCAAACATTCCAATCAAATTAAACAGTGCAGGGGTTATACCAGTAATCTTTGCCTCAACAATTATGAGTATCCCATTAACATTTGTACAACTATTTAATAGTAATATGAGTGATAGTGGCTGGCTAGTTCAAATCTTCTCATCAGAAAAACCAATAGGTTTTGTAATATATGTATTTTTAATTGTATTATTTTCATTCTTCTATTCATTTATGTCAATAGATCCAGAAAAGATTGCAGATAATTTATCAAAATCAAATGCATATATTAAAGGGGTAAGACCTGGCGAAGATACAAAAAACTATATTGCAAGAGTATTATTCAAAGTTACAGTTATTGGAACTATTTATTTAGTAGTATTAGCAATAATTCCAATTATTGCGGTTATTGCGGGCCTACCTTCATCAATTACCCTTGGTGGAACTGGGTTATTAATTATTGTAGGGGTTGCAACTGAGACAACTCAACAAGTAGAAACTGATGCCGAACAAACAACATACGGCGGAATATTCGATTAAGGCGGTAATTTAATGCGAATTATAATAATGGGGCCTCCTGGAGTAGGAAAAGGTACCCAAGCAACAATGTTACAATCACAATTTAACATTCCACACGTTTCAACAGGCGATATCTTCCGTGGCTTATTACGCACGGATGATAGTGTCGCTGATGAAGTTCGTAATTATTTAGATCAAGGATTATTAGTTCCTGACGAATTAACTAATCGTGTTGTTGAAAAAAGATTTGAACAAGACGATGTAAAAAAAGGTTTTATCTTTGATGGTTATCCAAGAAATGTTTTCCAAGCAGAAGCTTTTAGTAAGTTTTTAAAAGACAA
>DURF01000051.1 GCA_012837395.1 Acholeplasma sp.
ACATATTAAAAACATTTATATCGATATCGCAAAAGAACTAAACATTCCACTAGAAGTAGCAAACGATGGTGATGTTACAGCTCTTGCAGGTTCAATGAGCTTAGGTTATGTTGAGTTATTAGGTATTGCGATGGGAACAAGTGAAGCAGTTGGTTATATAAATAAAGATGGTCATATTGCAGGATGGTTAAATGAATTAGCATTTGCCCCAGTTGATTTCCAAAAAGACGGACCAGTTGATGAGTGGAGTGGAGATATCGGCGTTGGATGTAAATATTTCTCACAAGATGCAGTTATTCGTTTAGCAGAAGAAGCTGGAATTGTTTTTGATGAAGAATTAACGTTAGCCGAAAGATTAAAACAAGTTCAAGCATTACAAGAAGATGATGAAATATTTAGAGAAATCTTTAAAACAATTGGAACATATTTAGCATATGGTCTTGCATATTATGCAGAGTTTTATGATATTAAACATGTTTTATTACTAGGAAGAGTAATGTCAGGTGAAGGTGGACAAATTATTGTTCATGTTGCAGAAAAAGTTTTAGAAGAACAATTTGCGGATTTAGGAATTAGTCTCCACTTACCAAATGAGAAATTTAGACGTGTTGGGCAATCAATTGCAGCAGCAAGTTTAGTGAAAATTAAATAACTTGTTAAATAAAAAAGTAGTTGAATTCAAATTCAACTACTTTTTTTGACTACTTAAACTTTTATTTTAAAAAGGTATTTTCAAAATTAATAAATGCTCCAATCATTCCGGCATCATTTTTATTTTTTGCAATCGACATAGTATAACTCTTCAAGAAATAAGGCTCTAAAACTTCTTCTATATGAGCATTTAACTCATCTAAAAATCTTTGACCGCGATTAGTAATTCCCCCACCTATTATAATATGATCGGGATTTAATATATAAATTAAATTAGCCATACCTGAAGCTAAACGACGGTAGAAAGTATTAACAACATCAATAATTTTTTTATCACCTTGATCAAATAAATTGAAAACATCAATTCCATTATCAATGTCTGGATAGACCTCTTTTGCCATTCTTACTAAAGCGCTTGTCGCAGCAACACTTTCAAATGTATCACCATTACTATTAACAATCATTTTCCCACATTCACCAGCAGAAAAACCATGGCCTTTATGCATCTTACCATTAATGAAAATAGACCCACCGATACCAGTTCCTATTGTCATCGCGAATAAACTTTTCATATTCTCGCTACCTTCAATTAAACTTTGTTCACAAAGAGCCATACTATTAACATCATTTTCAACAGAAATTTTCATATTTAAATCTGCTAAATCTCTTCTAAAATTAATGGTATTCCAATCTGGAATAGAAGGTGGTGCTAATAAACTGTTAGTTTCATCATCAATTACTCCAGTAGTTGAAATTGAAATCCCTTCAAAATTATATTTAGGATTTAATTCTTTAAAAATATTTTTTATTTTTTCAATTACACTCATTGCTCCTAAGTGTGTATTTGTAGGTGTAATTCCTTTAAATATTAGTTCGCGCTTATTAGTTATTACGCCATATTTTATGTCTGTTCCACCAATATCAATGGTTAAATAGTTTTTCATATCATCAACTCCAATATTATAATTATAGTCAATTAAGGACTTAAATACAAGGCAAACAAACAATTTAGAGTGGTAAAAAATTTATTAATATTGTAAAATAGATATAAAATAGATATAAAGGAGAATTGTATGAAATTAAACATTAAACATGTTAAACAATTTGTTGACTTAGATATAGATAAACTACAACCTAAAGTAACAAAGATTCATAATGCTATGCATCAAGAAGAAAAACCTTCGGACTTTTTAGGATGGTTAGATTTACCTATTAAACCAAACAAAGCAGAGATTGATAAAATTAAGAAGGTTGCTAAAAGAATTGCAGCTGAAAATGAAGTTTTAGTAATTGTTGGAATAGGTGGCTCTTATGCAGGAAGTAAAGCAGGATTTGAATTCCTAGAGACACCTTTTAAAAATGAAGGAATAGAAATACTTTATGCTGGACATAATATTTCAGGACGTTATTTAAAAAATTTATTAATATTGTAAAATAGATATAAAATAGATATAAAGGAGAATTGTA
>DURF01000052.1 GCA_012837395.1 Acholeplasma sp.
CAAACTATAATAATATTAAAAATTCCAATTTAATATTCATCGGACAAAAAATTAAAATACCGAAAGAATAAAAGATTATTTAAAAGATAATCTTTTTTCATTGCTTATAATAACTTTCAAAGATAATTTAATGATATAACTTTATTAACATATAGACTAGCTTGGTTTAAGAAAAACTATCCAAAAGAATTTTATAAATCATTATTTCAATTAAATAACAATAAAATCTTATTTAAATATATCCATAAAGATGAAGTAATAATATTTAAAGAACTAAATAAAATAAATAAAAAGAAATATACAATTAGTCCAGATGATTATAATTCTATGAAAGATTATCATAAAGAATTAAATAACTTAACTCATAAATCAACACTATTATTATCATTAATCGAAATTAAAGCTAATGAAGATTTAATTGATTATTTATTACAAGAGAGCATTTAAAAATAATGCTCTTTTATTTTAACTAAAATAAAAAAGCCCTTAATAGGCTCTAATAACTAAATCTCCTTATTACTAAAAACAGAATTTAAAATTTAACAATTGCTAATTTAGTAATAAATCTTTTAACTATTATTTTTGTTTATATATTTTAAAAATACTAATTTAAATAATTCTGTATTTTCTTTTAGCCATATTATTGCTTCTTTCCAGTTAGTTCCGTCTTCTTGAACTATTAAATCTGCCTCAAGTCTAATTTTGCTTAGTTTATTATCTTTTAATTCATGCCATGTTAGTTTTTCACTTATTTCATTGTTAATTTCTGTTTGAAAATTTTTTAAATGATAAAATATATTTTTGTTGTCTTCGATATAAAATTCACAAGCAATTATTTGATTCTGAACACTATATGTTAAATTTATTTTAGCATCAGAAATCCCAATGCGTACTGTGTACCATAATTGAGGGAGAGCTTTCTGAATCGAAAAACTAACATTTGAATTTCTGCAGTAATCAGTGAAATCTTCCCAAAATTTTAGTTGGATTATTCTAGCATTACTTAATTCTGACGTAACAGATTTTTTTACTTCTTTTGCCCAATTATTAGGCATACAGATTACCTGAAATTTAGGAGCGATGTTTGATGTGCCAATCCTCCATAATTCAACTTGAATTAAAAAGATGTTAATATGCTCATCTCCGTGTTCATTTAACCACTGTACAGCCTGTTTATGTTCTTCACGAACATCTTTCACTATCCAAATAGAAACTTCTGCATCAAGTCCAGAAGCATAAACTATTAATTTTCCTAAATGATCGTGGTCAGTTTTATCAAGTTGATTTTCAATAATAATTGTTTTTTCATTGTCTTCATCTTTTGCCAAGATATCAACATTATACCTGCCAACATTTGCTTCAGTTTGAATAACTTTAATATTCATTTCTAATTCTTCATTTAAAATGGCAATATTTTCTTCTTAAGCTAGCCATCTAGTGAAGTCTAATGCTTCATGTCTCCAAACTGTTCTTAAGTCATTTATTTTTTCTAATCTTCCTAGTTCCATATAAATATCACTTTAAAATAAATTATACCTCATTTTATGATTTTTTGAAAACTACGTTAGGAATAATCAAATAGTTTCTTTGTGCTATTTTTTCTTAAAATAAAAAAAACATATTATCTTTGTAATATGCATTTATTATATTGCTCAAAATAATTTGAGTTACTTTTAAATTGGAGCAGGTGATGAGAATCGAACTCACGAAGCTAGCTTGGAAGGCTAGGGTTATACCACTTAACTACACCTGCATTTCTTGATGCATATAAATTATAACATATTTTTTATATTATTCAAGTAAAAA
>DURF01000053.1 GCA_012837395.1 Acholeplasma sp.
ATAATTCACTTAATTCTTTTGTTGTGTATTTTAAATGTTTAAAGGCAAATACTTCATCGATTAACTTTTGTTCTTCTTTGTTTTCACTTGTTAGAAAATGTAAGTCATCAAATAACTTTTCTGTTGATTCTAATAATTCAATTCTTTCTTCTTGTTTATTTAAAAAATCATTATAATTTATTTTATTATATTTAAAAAACTTCCGGCTCTTCTTTTTATAATTGCCTAATTTATCTAATGTATTTGAAACTCTTGATACAATTTCATCTTCATAACTAACGTCAACGATGTTTGCGTCATCGTGTGTTGAAATCATAACAATTTCTTCTTTTTGTAGTGTTATTAAAAGTTCTTCTTTTTTATCTTTTGGGACAATTATTCTAACTTTTCTAACCGGTTTAATCATCGTTTAACGCCTCCTTAAAAATTTTATCGATAATCTTATCTGTTTTAGTACTTACTTTTTTAGCAATCTTTTCTTCTTCTTCTTTTACAACGTTTTGAATTTTTTCGTCAGTTTCGCTTAATTTTTGTTTTTTCTCTGCTAACTTTTCTTTTATTTTAGTATCTGTTTCTTCATGAATTTTATTAGCTTCGATTGTTCCTTCGTCTAACGCGCTTGCTAAAAGTTCTTCTTTTTGAAGATTTGCTTTAGCTATTTCTTCTTTAATTTTACGTTCTGCTTTAATAATTTTGTCAAATTGCTCAGTCAAGATATTCACCACCTTTGTATATAGTTTTTCTCACTTTATTATTATAACATTTTTAATTAACTTTTTGTATCTATAGACTAACTTTACAAATTGTTACACATTGTTAATGTGTTTTATAATTAAAAGAAAAACAGAAAAGCCCTGTCTTTCTTTTAATTATATATTTCTTTATATATTTAGACTATTTTCATTTAGTAAAAATTCAATTATTCCAATAACTAATATTCCTTCTTCAGTATACCAAGGTCTAATATTATCTTTAACTATAATTATTTTTTTAAAGCTATCTTCAATGTTTAAAAATGGCCTTGTTTCTTGGATAGTCTTTTCTCTTGTTTCTAAATTTTGAGCAACTTGTACGTAATATCTTCTATCGATTTCATTACATACAAAATCTACTTCAAGTTGCTTTCTTGCATCTTTTTCTCTTACTTCAACTATTCCAACATCAACGTTGTAACCTCTTCTTACTAACTCTAAATAAACTATGTTTTCCATAATGTGATTTTCTTCTTGTTGTCTAAAGTTTAAGATAGCATTTCTAAGTCCAACATCAGCAAAATAGTATTTCGAGGTTGCATCAATATACCTTTTTCTCTTAATATCATAACGTCTGACGTTTTCAATTAAGAATGAATCTTCTAAATGGTTTAAGTAATTAATAACTGTACCAATTGAAACCTCATTACTACCCTTACTTTTATATGTCTTTGTTAGTTTTCTTGCACTAGTTAATGAGCCAATTGAAGAAGCAATTATTCTTGTTAGTGATACTAAAACATCATCTTTTTCAACTTTGTTACGCTCTACTATATCTTTAAAGTAAGTTAGCTCAAACAAACTTTTTAAATAGTTTGATTTCGCTTCATCATTCTCAAGCGATATTAAGAGCGGCATTCCACCATAACGAATGTATTCCATATAAGCTTCATTTTTTTCGATTTTCCTAGCATTATAAAACTCTTTAAATGAGAGTGGATATATTCTTATTTGGTGGCTTCTTCCTCGAAATTCGGTAATAATATCTGAAGACAGAAACCTTGAGTTACTCCCAGTAACATAAACATCAACATTACTCATATATAAAAAGCCATTAAGCAATGATTCAAAGTTTGATACAAGTTGAATTTCATCAAGTATTATATAATGCATTTTATCATCAATAATTTTACCCCTAATATATTCATCTAACAGATGAGGGTTATGATACTTATGATTTCTAAGTTGATCCAAATCAACCTTAATAATATGATCATCACTAACCCCTGATTCTTTTAAGTGGTTAGTAAAGATTGGGTCTAATAAGTATGATTTACCACTTCTTCTAATTCCGGTAACTACTTTAATTAAATTAATATGCTTACTATCAATTAGTTTTTTTAAATATTCTTCTCTTTTGATAATCATTCCATCACTCCCATTGGACACTTTTGCCGTAAACGGCATTTTTGTTCAACTATATTTTACCTCAAACACAGTTATAATTCAACAATAAAGTGAACACTTT
Organism: Acholeplasma sp.; assembly: GCA_012837395.1. Taxonomy (GTDB): domain Bacteria; phylum Bacillota_I; class Bacilli_A; order Acholeplasmatales; family Acholeplasmataceae; genus Haploplasma. Next base: position 2,221 of record DURF01000053.1, read on the forward strand.
TGCCGTAAACGGCATTTTTGTCCACTTTATAAAAATTCAATTATTAATTTCACTATTAATATATGAATATAATTTATCTACTTCTAGTAAATCATTATTTTGGAAGCTATCTAAATTTATGTAAATAATGTTTTCTTTATTAACACCTAGGGTTTTTATTTCTTCGATAATTTGTTTTAAATAATAGTCTCTAATAATCATAAAATCACGCCTTTCGATATTTATATTTCGTCATATTCGTTCGGTATAGGCGACCAAAAAGTTAAGAACCATAAGTTTGTACGGTTATAGAAGGACAAACTTATGGTTTTATGTTGTATTGTTCGTTATATAAGGGTGATTTTAAACATTATATAAATCTTCTAAGGTTTTTAAATAATAGTTATTGTTTTTTTCAAAATTAAAACCGGATTTTGAGAAAAAGCCTAAGTTATAATACTTAATTCCACAACAGTTTAATTGATCAATCAAATGATTAACAACTTTTTCATCAACTTTATTATTCGTATATTTAACTTCGTAAACAATATAGCCGTTTTTATCAAGTGAAACTAAATCAAATTCTCCATTTATTTTTTCTTTAGGATTATCATACCAGTACTTACCAATTTTATAGAGCGGTGGTTTGATTTTACTATCTTTGTTAGAAATAATTAAGTATTGTTCTGAAATATCCTCAAACTTCATTGGAATAAAACTAGAGTGTAGATTTTCTTTAATTATTTCATCATAGAAATCATTAGTATTCATCAAACTTCTTTCGGTTTGATTTCGATAAATATATCGATAAAAGAACTCGATATAATTATCGTTAATTTTATAATGTGTTCGCCTTGAGTTACTTCCTTCATTAATGGGTGTTGTACGTTTAATTAAGTCCATAGTTATTAAATTATTTAAGACTTGAGATAGTTGTGAGCTACTAATGGTTAAGTTACTTAAGATATCATTAAACTTGCTAATCCCTTTGGCAATTATTAAGAAAATGTTATTAGCATTTTCTATTTTTCTAAGTTCTTTGGACAAAATAAGTTCGATATAGTTTGATAGAGGTGAGTTTTTAGAGATAATTAAGTTTTTAACATTTTCTTCAAAACTTTTATTTTGATCGATAAAACTGTTAAAGTATGGTACACCGCCAAAAACACTATAATATTTAACTTTTGTTTCCAAATCAACATTAGGGTAGAAAAGACTTGTTTCATAATAATTCATTTCACCAAGAAACATTGACTTTGTAATTCTGCCAAAAAGTGGTTGGTCAGAATGATTAAGTTTTGACATAATGTCAATATATGAACCCAATAAAACAACTTTAAGCTTTGAAGTGTTTTTATATGTATCAATCGCCTTTTGAATAACACTATCAAGTCCAGGACTTACATTACTTAAATATGGATATTCGTCAAGAACTAAAATATACTCATCTTTTTGATTAAATAAAAAATTAAATATTGCATCAAACGACTCAAAAGTTATACTGCCCAAATTAAATCGTTGTCCGATAATTCTAGAAAGTGCTTTAACATTTTCTAATTGCGATGTTTCTGTTGCTTGATAAAATATTGCAGGTTTATTAGTAGTTCTAAGCGCTTCTTTAATTAATTCACTTTTTCCGATTCTTCTTCTACCATAGATAATAATATTTTCTTGTTTATCACTATTTAAATAACTAGTTAATTCATTTAATTCTTCTTTACGACCGACGAACATAACTTCACTCCTTTTTAACTCATTTATGACTTACTTATTCATAACTTAGTTAAATTATAGCGCTTTTTAAGTTTTTTGTCAACTAAAAGAAAAACAGGATTTCTCCTGTTTAACTTAAAATTATAATTTTTGATCGTCAATATTATTTAAGTATGCTTTAATTGGTTCCATTATTTTTTTAATGGTTCCATCTTTAAATGGATTATCTAGTTTAGCAAATTCAATTAATTCAACAAAACTCTTTGAACCGCCTTGCTTACATAAACTTAAATAACTTTCCCAAGCTTTTTTGTAATTAACTTGGCTTTCATGCCAATATTGAAACGCTGAGACTTGTGCTAGAGTGTAGTCAATATAGTAAAATGGTCCATCAAAGATATGACCTTGTCTAAACCAAAATCCACCATTTTCTAAAAATTCATCTTCATCATATTTTTTAAATGGTAAATAAGCTTTTTCTAATTCACGCCATTTTAATCTTCTTTCTTCTGGTGTCATAGTTGGGTTTTCATAAACTTCGTGTTGGAAATGATCAACTAGTGCACCATAAGGTAGAAATGTTACTGCTTCAGCTAAATGGTTAAACTTATATTTATCAGTATCTTCTTTAAAGAATTTATCGATCCATGGCCATGCTAGAAACTCCATACTCATGGAATGTATTTCTGCCGCTTCCATAGTTGGCCAACGATATTCTGGAATTAAGTTTCTACTTTGATATATTTGGAAGGCATGACCTGCTTCATGAGTTAAAACATCAACATCATGGCTTGTTCCATTGAAATTAGCAAAGATAAATGGTGCATTATATTTCGGAATAAATGTACAGTAACCACCACCTGATTTACCTGGTTTACTATCTAGTTCTAACAATTCGTTATTAATCATGAATTTAAAAAACTCGCTTGTTTCACTACTCATTTCATCATACATTTCAATAGCTCTTTCTACTTGCCATGCGCGGTCACCCTTTGGAGTTGGGTTACCTGATAAAAATGATAATGATAAATCAAAACTTTGTGGGTTTTGAATATTTAATCTTTTAGCTTTTCTTTTAACTAATTCTTCGACATAAGGAACTACTTCAGTAAAGATTTGTTTACGGTAGTTAAATACATCATCTTTATTATAATCTGTTCTGCCAAGTCTGTCATAACCTAACTGAACAAAGTTTTCATAACCTAACTTTTTAGCAATAACATCTCTTACTTTAACTAATTCATCATAAATACGATCATATGATTCAATGTTATCATTAAAGAATTTAGAAATAGCAAGAGTTGCTTTTCTTCTAGTATTTCTATCTGTTGATTGAGTAAATGGTGACATTTGGCTTAAGTTATAAGTTTTACCTTCAAACTCAATTTCAGCACTTGAAGTTAGCTTAACATATTCTGTTGATAATTTATTTTCTAGTTGTAAGTCTTCAATAATTTCTGGTTTAAAAGTCTTTTTAGCAACTTCAGCTTGTAAGAATATTAATTCTCCAAACTCTTTTACTAAATCATCTCTATTTTCACTAGCTAAGAGTTTGTTTGTAAACTCATTACCGATTGCCTGAATATGTGGCATATTTTCATCAGCAAAGGCTTGTTCTTGCTCATAAAATTCATCTTTAGTATCAACACTATTTCTAATTGATGAAATTGTAAACATTGATGATAATTCATCATCAAGTTTATGGATTTCTTTAATTGCTTTTATTTCTACTTCACTAGTTTTTCCAGTAGCAATTAAATCCAATTGTTCTCCTACCAAACGCTTATATTCTTCGATATTTGGTCTAACGTATTTATATTCACTAAATTTCATCTAATATTTTCTCCCCATTTTTATTTGCTAAATGTGCAATTACAGTTTTTCTTGTTACAATTCCAATAAAGTTTTTTAAATCATCAACAACTGGAATAAAATTTTGTTCGATTGCTAGTTTTACTAAATCTTCAAAACTCGCATCAATAGTTACAAAGTTATGATCTTTTTTGCGAGGTATATCATTAATACTAATTTTTTCGGATTGTTCTAAGTCAAATTCTTTCATGTTTTTAACAAACCATAAAATATCCCCTTCTCGTAAAACTCCTTTATATTTTCCTTCTTTATTAATAATTGGTACCGCTGTATAACGATGGTGTTCCATCTTTTCCATTGCTTGTCTTAGTGTTGAATTTTCATTAATATAAGCAACCTTTTCTTTTGGTAATAAATAATATAAAAAGTTCATTTTGAATTGCCTCCTTCACTACTTATTTTAACATATAACTATCATTAATAATTAAAAATGTAATATAAAACATTTTTTGCATTTTTGACCATCAAAAATGCATCGCCAGAGACTTTGGCAACTTTTCGCCGGAGACTTTAGAAAAAAAGAAAGGTTACCCTTTCTAAATTTATACTAAATTTTTATGAACTTAAAAAATCGGTTAAATGAATAACTTTTATTCCATCAATAACTCCTACATCACTATAATCATATGTAACAATTAATCTTTCATAATTGTCTCTAATCAACAATAAATTATCTGATTCTCTCTTGCTGTTTTTTGGCATACTTAACGTGACTTGAATATACTTTGTTTCACTACCTCTAAAACAAACAAAGTCTATTTCTAAATCATCATATTTACCAACGAAAACATTCCATCCATCACTTATAAGCTTTAAGTACACTATATTTTTGACCATACTGCCCAAGTTACTGTTCATTCTACCAAGCATAATATTTTTAAGACCTAAATCAACAACGTAATATTTTCCCAATGTCTTAAGATGTTCTTTTCCTCTAATGTCATAACGATGCGCTTTATAAAATACGAAAGAATTTTCTAACAACTGCAAGTATCTATTAACAGTCTCAGGTGTTACTTTTTGATTAATTGACTGAAAATAATTCGATATTTTTGTTCCAGATATAGAATTACCAATGTTATCCAACAAATAAAGCGATAATTTTAATAGTACATCTACTTGTGTAATATTTCCTCTTAAAGAAACATCTTTCAAAATAATACTATTATATATTCCTTTTAACACATTTACCTTAATTTCTTCGTCTTTAGTTAAATAAACAGGCGGAAATCCACCATATTTTATATATTCTTCTAAAAGAACATCTTTATTTGTATCACTAGAAAAATTCCTTATTTCAGCAAAAGATAGTGGATAAATTTTTATTTCCACATATCTTCCCGATAAGTATGTTGATAACTCTCCTGATAATAAGTTTGCATTTGAACCAGTAATATAAATATCACAATCATATGCTACCCTTAAGCCGTTAATAAGTTTTTGCCAATTCTTGACTTCACCAATTTCATCAAACAAAAAATACATTTTTTTGTTTCAATCTATTTTTTCCACAATATAACTATATAACTTCTCAGACGTTTGGATACTAAAGGTATCTGGGTGTTCAAAATTTAAATACATCACTTGTTTATTTTGATCAGTTAAACGTTCTTTTAACAATTTAAGCAGAAATGATTTCCCTGATCTTCTAACACCAGTTATTACTTTTATAAATTCTGTATCCAAATATTTTATCATTTGATTTAAATAACTATCTCTTGCTATCACAATATCAACCTCCAACTAAATTATACGATTTTTTTCTTGTTATGTAAAGAAAAAAGTTTTCTTTCCGAAGTTTTGCGGTTGAATTAAGAAAACTTAGAAGTCTTCTTTAACTATAAACTCACTTAATTTATTTAATTTTTCTTCATTATTAAACTTACCTAAACTTATCTCACCACTAATATTACCACCTTTAATATATATTGCTCGGCCAGCATTAGCTGCAACTCTCTCATCGTGAGTAACTACTATTATAGTTGTTTCTTCTTTGTTGATTTTATTTAAGATAATTAATACTTCCTTAGTTTCTACACTATTAAGAGCTCCAGTTGGTTTATAATAACTAATTAATTATTGATTGTTTGTTGAATTTTTTTAAGTTCAATAAACTCCCAAACAAGATGACCAATATAAGCAACCAATATTACACTAAAGGCTATGATCATTCCGTTTACTCCTTTGTTGTAACCATTTAGAATTGTTTGTAGTTCTATTCCTGTTTGTTCAGATATTTTAACGAAAAATTCACTATTAACAATCACCTTAATTGTAAAGACTAATGCGATAGTAATTATTGTTAAAATGTTTTTTATACCGTTAACAATTATTAGTTTATATGTTTTAATACCGGTTGTTATTTTATAAATACTTACAATTAAATCAAAGACTGTTAATATTATAAAACCAATAATAAAATATCTAATTCCATTATTAAAGATTGTTACAAACATTTCTAACTCATCATTTGCATTATATTTAAACCAACCTAAAAATTTATTATGGTTAAAAAATAAGTAAACAAATATTATATTAAAGATTAAAGTGAAAACTAAATCAAAGAATACTGAAAACCTATTAATCTCTAAATCTTTATGTGATGGAATAGTTGCTAGATCTTTTAGTTCCCAATTTTTTTCCACTTTAGAGTCTTCTTTATTATTTCTTTCAATAATAATAAATACTATTGTAACAAGTGTAAAGGCCATAAAGATTCCTTCAACAACACCTTCAACTGTTTCTGAAATAAAGATTTCAATAACTTTAGCTATATCAACTGAACTTGCTGCAAATAAATGTTGTAAAACATTTCCTAATACAATTAATGCTGATAAAACAATCATCGCAATTTTTAGCGTTCTAACATAGTCAGTATAATATCTAGGTGATATTAAGTAATCATTGCTTGTATTACGATATTTAGCAGCAATTTCACTTGGCTTACCTAGACTTTTTAAAACTTTTTCAATATCTTCGTTTGTAGGGTTATCTGGTAACATATCGTAAATATTAGCAGTTAACTCTTTTTTAACATCATCTCTTTGTTTATCATCAATTCTTCTTACAACATCATAAACATATCTTTCTACATAATTATTATTCATTTATTTTTCCCCCAATTATATTATCCATGTTTTTATTCATATCTTGCCATACTTCAATTAATCTTTCTAAAACAATATATCCATTTTTACTTAAATTGTAAAACTTACGTGGTCTAGACTCTGTCGTATCCCAAGTTGCTTCTAGTAGACCTTGTGATTCTAATCTTCTAAGGAGTGGATATAGTGTTCCTGCTTCAATTACAATATTATTTTCTTCTAAGATACTTAAAAGCGAATAACCATACTGTGGCTCTTTTAAAAAACTTAGAACAATAATAATTTGTACTCCCCTTTTTAATTCAACACTTAAATTCTCAATTATTTGTTCCATTTATTTTCTCCTTCCATCGGATGATTTAATTATACTATATGACCTACACTATTGTCAATAAATTAATATTAAAAAATTTGTAAATAAAAAAATACTTCTTTTAAAGAAGTATAATTTATGAGTTTATTATATTTTTTTGTTATTTCTGACCGAAGAATTTTCGTTTCGTATTATAATTATTATTAAAATGATAATCAAATATGGGTTTTAATGAGAAGAAAGATTGTGATTAAGTAAAAATCAAATTAAAATAATACTTCCGGTAATTAACTTTAACTATAATTTACTAAAAGATGAGGAGGCAATTTTATTGTTTTTAGCAGCTCAACCAGAATCTTCTAGGGTAGAAATAGAACAACATCTTAACATAGAAAAAACAAAACTTCTAAGAAGGATTAATGAGCATATTAGAAAAGGTATAATTGTAAAAATTGGTAATGGATCATCAACAATATATTCTCTATCTTAATTTAATATTTAAATTATTTAAAAAAACACGGATTATTTTCCGTGTTTTTATATTTCAAATTGTTCTAATCTTTTTAATATTTTACTCGCATCCACTTTATACCAATCAGGGTATTTATCATCATTAAGCGTTTTTCTTATTTTATCGTTATACTTAGTATTCTTTTGTTTTAATAGTAATGTTAATGCATTTCTAATTAAAATTGTTTTCCCGCGCCACGTATAGGCGTGTTTACCATATTTATCCATAAACTCTTTATTTGATAATTCAAATAAATCGTTAATTAATACATAAGCAGTTGGTTTAACTTTAAACTCTTCTGTTTTTGCTGGTTTAATGTTTCTATTTTTGGGACATACTATTTGACATATATCACAACCTAGTAATAAATAGTTTTTATCTATTACTTCATCACGCATTGGTTTTTTCATTTGGTTTTCATAACTCATACACTTTTCCATCTCATATCCACCAAATAGTGCACCTACTGGACAAGCTCTAAGACAAATATCACAATCCCCACAAGAGTCACTATTTTCAACAATTACTTCTGGATATTTTTCTTTTGTTAAAACTAAACCTATAAAGAAAAAACTGCCATAATCTTTATTAATCATTAAATTGTTTTTAGCATGATATGCAAGGCCGGTTAATTCTAAACATTTTCTTTCATTTAATTCATGATTATCAGCAAGTGCTACATGCTCATAATCCTTTAATGTTTCTTTAATTAAAGCTTTAATTACATCATGGTAATCATATCCATATGTATACATGGATGCTTTTAAGCGGTCTTCTTCTTGTTTTAATTGAACGTTAGGATAAGCAAGTCCTAAAACAAAAATAGAACTTATTTCATTAAGTCTTTCATATTTTTCATAATTAGGATATCTTTCTTTATCTATAACACCTACAAAATCAAATGCTTCGCTTAATCTTTCATAGATCATTTTATTAATCACCTACTTGTTTATTATCATATAAATTTTAACATAAGTTTGTCTTGTTTACAAAGTAAGTTTGGTCAACTAATAGTTTATTAGTTCTTTGCAATTTAATTGCAATTTCATCTGCTAGTAATATAATTGGCATAGGAGGTATAAACAATGAAACACTTAAACTTTTTCAAAGTTGTTCCTAAAGCTATGAACAACTTAATTAATATGGAAAGTTATTTCCATAATGATACGAAGATAGATCCAATTACAATTGAATTAATTAAGATCCGTGCTTCGCAAATTAATGGTTGTGCGTATTGCTTAAATATGCATACAATTGATGCTTTAAAATTAGGTGAGACTAATCAAAGAATCTTTTTACTTAATGCCTGGCGTGAAACAAATTTATTTACTGAAAAGGAAAAAGCTGTTTTAGAGTTAACAGAAAAGTTAACTTTAGTTGCTAATAATCATGTTGATGATGAATTATATAATAAATTATCTAAATATTATACTGATGAAGATTTTGCTAATTTAGTATTAATTATTGCACAAATTAATACATGGAATAGAATTAATATTGCTACTAACAACGATATTGATAAAAATTACAAGTGATTATTTTATTAAAAGCTCATATATTGAGCTTTTTTTAATAAAAGGCAGTATGTATAATTTTGTGGTTTATATAGGCTTTGAAATATTATGTGGTTATAAAATATAAATAAAGAGAGCGCCTTAATGTTATTATAATATTGTACAATAACTAACAAGAAAGGAGCTCTCATGTATGATAATATCATAAAATTATATGAATTAGAACACATAAGAAATAAAATCGAAACTATTAATACTACTGTTGTAGGTAGAGATGTTTTTTTACATATAAAATTAATCAGATTCAATGACAAGTGTGACTTTTGTTTAACTAACAATTTTGTTATTAACCAATACGTTAAAACTAAAATAACTCACTCAATAACTATTACTAGAAAAACTTATATTATCCTTTACAAAAGAAGATATAAGTGTAAAACTTGTAATAAAACATTTTATGAAAATGATCCTTTTACTGATCATAAATTTAGATTGTCTAAACTAACTATTATGAATATTTTAGATTACTTAAAAGACTTTAATCATTCATTCACCGGTGCTGCTAGATACTTTAATACTTCTGTTAATACGGTCATCAATCTCTTTGATCACTACGTTAAAGCTGAGA
>DURF01000001.1 GCA_012837395.1 Acholeplasma sp.
ATTGATCAACCAACAACTTAACATCAAAATTTAAACCATTAAATAGCTAATACATTGTTTCCATGGTTGAATTGTGATCCATGAATGCATTTAAATAACTAACAAACTCACTCTTAAGTATTTCTTGAGCTACTTTTATTTTTGCTTCATTCTTTAATTCATTTTATAAAGTCGATACTATTGTATCAAAACTGTCGTGCTAATATGGTGGAGATGAGGGGGATCGAACCCCTGTGCAAAATACTTTCATATATACTTTCTACATGTTTAGTTTATTTATATTTTTCATAACATTAACTAAATAAACAAAAGTTAATATTACTAGATCTTTATAATTCATTTAATGTTAAGATCAAACATTAAATATAACTTACTAATTATGTGGCAATAAGATATCGTAAGTAAACAAATTATTGCGCGCTACTTTTTCTTAAGCAGCTAATTGATATGTTTGATTTCCGGTTATTTAAAACCTCGGCTTTTTCACTTGAGCAACCAAGACATGCTTATACATACTATGATACTTTGGCGAAACCTGAACATCCCCGCGTTAATAATATACAATATTATTTATATTTAGTAAAGGATTATAACTAATTATGTTATAATTACTACAAATAGAAGGGGTTGGTACTTTGAAAAAAACCATTGATATCGTAAAAGTGATTGCTTTAATATTTGTTTCGTTATTAGCATTTCATATTCTACATTTTTATTTCCCTAGTAACATTATAAGTAAAGTGTTAAGAGCAACAGGAGTTGTCTTAACACCAATCTTAATTGCACTAGTTATTTTATACTTAGTTAGTCCACTAACAAGAAGACTTATCGTAAAACATAAGATGAATAAAAAAGCAGCAATATTTATTACAATGCTAATATTCTTTGTTGTGTTTGTAGGGTTATTTGGATTTGTTGTCTATTTTATTGTTGAACAAGGAATGATTCTTTATGATCAAGTAACCGATCCAAACTTTTTAAGTCAAATTGAAACTTGGTTTGATAATAACGGTCTTATATCAATATATGATGCGATATATGATTATGTCATCAACTTTGATTTAACAACACTACTAGGACCAATTAATTCAATTTTTGCAGTATTATTTCAAGGGGTGGCAACTATTATCTTAGTACCGATCTTTTTATGGCACTTTTTAAACTTTGATGAAAATATTATCAATAGTGTTCAAAGTAACATTCCAAACAAATGGCGAAATACAGTTATTCCAATAGTTTATGAATCTAATGATATTGTTTCTGCTTACTTTAGAAGTAAAATTATATCTATAATAGTTTTGTTTGTAATGTTTGTGTTCACATATTTAATATTAGGACTTCCTATTGGTTATGTAATACTTTTTGCCTTCTTAATTTCAGTGCTTGATATTATTCCATATATTGGACCAACAGTAGGACTAGTTATACCATTTATTTATATATTTTCAGTAGGTGGAACTAATATTTTATATATTGATAACTGGTATTTAAATGCGCTTGTTACAAATATATTATTATTTGGGATTAATGTTGTTATTCAGTTTGTTCAAGGTAATATAATTATTCCAGCTCTATCAGGTAAAGAGATGAATATTAATCCAGCATTGATTTTAGTATTTATGTTATTCTTAGGTTATATACTAGGTATATGGGGAGTAATACTAGCAATACCTTTAGGTGGGATTATCATTGTTATTTGGAAGAAGATTAAGACATTAGAATTTTTTAATAATTAAATAATAAATAAAAGCGGGAAAATTCCCGCTTTTATTATGTCCGATTTACTTTTTCTTTACGATAAATTTTAATGTTAAAAATTAAAAAGGTTATCATGACTATAATTGCAACAACATTTAATATATTAATACTTTCAATGTATTTTCTTGATGCTTCAAATTCTGTTGATAAGAAAGTATTAGATAAGTAAATTAAACTAGCAATATGAGTAATAATTAAAGCAATTACACCTATTATTGAAAATTTATTTTTGTATATTAAAAAAGATATTATAGTGAATAAACCTGAAATAATTGTTAACCAAATTAGAATAATACTTCCTAATTGATTATTAAAATGATTATAAGTTATTGAAAATCTATCAGATATTCCGAAATAAGTACTTTGATAATAAACTCGTATTCCTAGGTTTAATATTATAAACGCATAAAGAATAATTAATAATATTTTTCCAATTAATATAATAATTTTTATAGATTTATCATCTAATTTAAAGAGTTTTGCTTCTTTTGCATAACTTG
>DURF01000054.1 GCA_012837395.1 Acholeplasma sp.
AATATTATAGCTGCAATAAAATTATTTACTTCTAAATTTAGAAATGGCATCATTTTATTACTATCAACTATTAAAAATACAACCATAACTGGTATTAATATCAATCTTAAAAATGTTACTTTTGTTGCTGTTGTCATTGTTATATACTCCTTATAATATTATTTATATATATTAATTTGCTATATTTAAATCTTTTATTTTTATTAATTTCAAATAAAACACTACTTATCGTTAGTAAACTTCTTACATATTAATTTGATTTTAACATAACTACATTTAATTTGTTGCTTTTTATGGTTCATTTTGATAAAATAACTATGTTATATAAATTGGAGGTGAACCTATGGCTAACATTAAACAACAAATTAAAAGAAATAAACAAAACGAAAGTGCTCGTTTAAGAAACGCATCATTTACTTCTGCAACTAAAACAGCAATTAAAGCAGTTGAATTAGCAGTTGAAGTTGGTGATAAAGATAAAGCATTAAACGCATTACCTCTTGCTCACAAGAAACTTGATAAAGGACAATCAAAAGGTGTTTTCCATAAAAACTTTGTAAAAAGACATAAATCTTATTTAGCAAAACTAATTAACGATATGGAATAATCCAAAATTTAAAAAGATAGACACTTTAAGTGTCTTTTTTTTATTTTGTTAACCTCTCTATTTCACGGTACCCACCATATTGTGCTACATATCTTACATGAGGAAGTTTTGGTCCACTAACACCATATTTTTTATTATATCCAACAACATTAATAAACTTATTAATATTAGCACACTCATTATTCATCACATTTAATACTTCAAAAGTCGCTTTAACATCATCTAAAGCACGGTGAGTATTAGGTAGATTAACATTATATGTCTTAATTGCACTTTCTAAACGATGTGGATATTTATGACGATCTTTATAAACAGCCATTACATCTAATATATCGTTTTTAATTTGATAACTAGGATTAAAGTTTTTACGGTAAAACTCTTGTAAAAATCCTAAATCAAATTGAATGTTGTAAGCAATCAATAAAGTATCATCACTTATTAATGAACTAAGTCTTTGAAACCCTTCTTCTTGAGTAACTCCATATTCAGCTTGCATTTCGTTTGTAATACCGGTTATTTCAGTTATTTTATCTGGAATTGGACTGTTTGTATTAAGGATGACATTAAGTTCATCCTTAATAACGAAATCTAAATTCTCTTTAACTAATCTAATTGCTCCAATTTCTAATATTTCATCATTTAATGCACTTAAGCCGGTTGTTTCAAAATCAAATACAACAATTTCTTTTCTATCTAACATTATTTATCATACTCCTAATATAAACAGTTCTAAACCAATTTTTTTATCAATTTTACCTGTTTTAATATCAAAATCTAATTTAGATAATTTATCTAAAATAGATTCTAATAACTCAAATGATACTGCATTAGCATCTTTAATTAAATAATAGGCTGCACCACTTTTAATATTAAAGTGATCTTTTATTTCATCTTGATTATAACGTTTTTCTAATAAAATTTTAGTATGAATTAACTGTCTAATCTTTGTAGCAACATTATTCATAATTCTTAAAGGATCTTCGCTTTTAGCTAATAAATCATAATAAATTTCAATAGTTTTATTATTATTGTTAGATAAAATACTATTAGTTAATTCATAAATATTTTCTTCTAAGTTTTTACTTACTAAAGTTTGAACAGCGTTAAGATCAATTTTCTTATCATCATATTTATAAAGCATTAGTTTTTCTAATTCTTGCATTATTAAGTTTAAATTATATTCTGTTCTAACTAATAACTCCTCACAAGCCTTCTTCTCAATATCAAACTTTTTTTCTTTTAAATAGTTTGTTATATAACTTGGAAACATTTCATTGGTCATATCTTTAACTTCAACTAAGTATCCATATTGTAATAATGTTTTACCAATTAATATATCTTCACTAATTAAATCTTTTAATATAATAAATAAAAAAACATCTGGATTAGGCTTTTTTAAATAGTCTATCCAATCTGCTATAATAGATTGATTTTTACTTAATAAATCATCAAAGTTATCAATAATAATTATCTTTTTATCTGAAAAAAACGAAATAGTTCTTAAATCTTCAATAACATCCTCGCTACTTGTTTCTAATAGATCATATCGGTTAGTGTTTATTTCATCAACTTCTGTTTGATTAATTAGTTCTTTTAACTTATTTTCTACTAAAAAATCATTTTTGCCGTATATGATACTAATTTGTTCCTTCAAATCAATCACCCCATAATATTAACAATATTATTATACTATAAAACCGCATCTTTTACTAATTTAAAGTAAAATTATTTCGTTATCATAATAAAGTATTGTTCCATCCAAATCTGTCCGGTAAACCTTAGTTCCTAGACTAATTAAATTATTAATTACATTTTCATTTGGCATATTATAATTATTGTTTATACCAACTGAAATTATTGCTATTTTAGAATTAATTTCTTTAATTAATTCTAAATATGAAGATGTATTAGAACCATGATGAGCAACTTTTAATATATCTATATTTCTTTTTTGTTCTTTAAAAAAGAAATATAATAAATCACTTTCAGCCTCAAACTCAATATCACCTGTATAAAGTATATTTGTATCATTATATGAAAAGATAAATACTAAAGAATTATTATTACTGTTATAGTAATCTTTACTTGGACTAAGTATTTCAATTTTAATATCTTTATCTTTAATAACAAGACCGGCTCTACCTTCAATAATATTAGTATTAAAGATAATATTATAATTATCATAAGCACTAATAATTACATTTCTAACTTTAAACGTCTTTAAAAGCTCATCTGCTTCATTTGTATGATCTAAGTGACTATGGGATAAGACTAAATAATCTATCACATAAATCCCTTCATATTTTAACAAATTACTAACGTTTTTATATGCATCAAATACTAAAACATTATCTTTGCTTATATAAACACTTGAATCACCTTGTCCAACATCTAAAAAGTATAGTTTTGGATCATAGTAATACTTTTTAAAGATCGGAACTATTAATACTGTTAAAAGTAGTATTATTGATACTAATTGTTTTCTAGTTTTAAATACTAAACTACTAATAAGTAAAATAAAATATATTGTTATTAAATATGGATTTAATGAAGGTAGTAATATATTAAAATCTAACTTACCTACTTCAATAATAATATCTTCAAAAAAAGTAATTACTTTTGTTAAAATATTTATATTTAATATAGCGTTAATAATTGTAATAGGAAATATTATATTAACAATTATTATTATTAAAAACGGATTAATAAGTATTGAAATAATATTTAATTTATTACTAAAAGGAAGAATAATCAAATTAACTAAAAAAGCTAATTTAATTTGACTTAATAGTTTATGTTCACTATTAATTTTACTTCTA
>DURF01000055.1 GCA_012837395.1 Acholeplasma sp.
AAATTAAGTGATGATGATTTGAAAATTGTTTTCAATGACAATCCCTGGTATTTATTAGGGGATAAATCGAATAAACCTCACTTCATGAAAGACATTATAGAACTTGAAACAAAAGACCCTGATGAAGTAATTAAGAATGTCTATTATAAAGACTTTACAATAAACAAGCCTGTTAAAGTCGGTTTAGAAGAAACCACCATTAATAATCGTGTTACTAATAAAACAACCTTTAATCAACGTTTAATCGTAACTTACAGACCTAAATACAAATTATATCAAGCAGCAATTAGAGCAGGTCAAGTTGAAAGAGCTAATGAAATTATTAATAAAAAAACATACACTAGAAAAAGAGCGAATGATCCAAACAGGTTTATTGAACTAGGGCTAGATCACGATAAAGTTGATTTAAACATTGATACAATCGCAGAGGAAGCTAAATTTGATGGTTATTATGGTTTAGTAACATCTTTATTTGAGGATGATGTTGAAGATATACTAAAGGTAAGTGGCTATAGATGGAAAATTGAAGATAATATGAGAACTCTTAAAATGCATCTAAAAACAAGACCCATCCATCATTCATTAGATGAAAGAATAACTGGACACTTAGCAATTTGTTTTACAGCACTATTAGTAATTAGACTGCTGGAGAAGTTACTAAACAACGAATATCCAACTGGTGATATATTAAAACAATTAAAATCTATGAAAGTTAATCCTCTAAATTTATCAATTTATAATTCTACATATACCGGTAGTGAACTACTAACTAAGTTAGATAAAACATTTAATAAAAACCTAAGTATGACCACTTTTACTAATCTACAATTAAATAAATATAAAAGAAATTAATATTAAATTATATTGGCTACATTTATAAAATGAAATAATCCCACAGAAACACGCTTATAAGGCTGTCTGTGGGATTATGTTATTTTTGAACTGTAAAAGATGAGATAATATCACAAAAACATACGAATTTGAACACATAAGAAATAAAATTAAAACTATTAATGTAGCCACAGATAAAAGAGATTTATTTTTGCATATTAAATTCGGAAGTTTTACACTTAATCACCTAATTTAATCAAAATCACTCATTCTATATACTAAAGTATATATTTTTTTTATTTTTGTCAAGTTTTTTTATCTTTTATGTAGCCATTCGTAGCCACTTATAGTATAATAGATATAAGAGGTGGTTATTTTGAAAATTAATCGAGTTAAAACAGCAAACGGTGATTATAATTACTATTTAGCTAAATCAGTAAGAAAAGGTGGTAAAGTTAGCACTGTTAACTTAGAATCTTTAGGAAAACATAGTGAATTATTAAAAAAATATGATGATCCTTTTAAATCCTTAAAGGAATATGCTAAAAAGAAAACTTTGGAAGAAAAGATAGAGTCGGGTGATTTTAACTACAAAGTTACTCAGCAACAACTATCTGAAGATGGTGAGGTTAGTCAAACCAATTTAAAATATGTTGGTCATTTTTATTTAACTTCTATTATTGAAAGATTAGGATTAAAATCATTTTTCAATGAACTAAAGTCTGATTTAAAAATTAAATATAATCCCTATGAAATAACAAAACACTTAATTGTTGATAGAATTATGCATCCTAGAAGTAAATTTGGAACTTATAATCATCTTCATGAATACTATGGTGCCCCTAGCATAAAGCTACAAAACATTTATAAACCTCTTGATTTAATAGAGGCTAATTTAGATAGTTTTCAATCAGCTTTATATCACAACAGCAATTCTATTTTAAAAAGAAACACTAAAGTGCTTTACTATGACTGTACAAACTTCTACTTTGAAACAAACAAAACTGATGGTATAGCAAAGTATGGTCTTAGTAAAGATGGTAAATCAAAACCCTTAGTTGGACTAGGTCTTTTCATGGATGGTGATGGTATACCTTTAGCTTTTGATGTTCATAGTGGTAACACAAACGAACAAACAACAGTTCTACCACTTGAAAAACAAATAATTAAAGATTTTGATTTAAGTAATTTTATTTATATTTCTGATGCTGGTCTTAATTCCAATAACATTAGATCGTTTAACTCCTTTCAAAACAGAAATTTCATCGTAACAGAATCACTTAAGAAATTAAGTGATGATGATTTGAAAATTGTTTTCAATGACAATCCCTGGTATTTATTAGGGGATAAATCGAATAAACCCCGTCTTCCGCACCAATAAATACCAAATGACTATGTTTTCGCTATAATTTCAACTAAATCAACCAAAAGATCCAATTCTCTATACGTAGTATAGGGATTTTTTTCATTTTATAACAAAAAGAAAGCGTTATACAACTTTTTATGTTGTATAACAAGCCAGGAGGGCATTTATGTATTTAAAGAAAACTAAAACATCAAAAGGAAGAATATTCCTGCAAATAGTTAATGGTTATAGAGATCAAGACGGTAAAAGCAGGCAAGAAGTTATTAAAAAGGTCGGTTTCCTTGATGAACTTATTAATGACTATAGTGATCCTATCGAACATTTCACACAACTAGCTAAAGATATGACAGAAAGAGATTTAGAGGACCGAACAGTAATTCATGAATCAAATAAAGAGTTAAACAAAGATGAAAACCACTTAAGGAATGTTGGTTATCTAGCATTAAAACCTATTTTAGATAATTTAAAGTTAACACCAATATTTAATGCACTCGAACAAAAACATAAGACCGAGGCTAGTTTAGAATCAATTTTCAACTTTCTTGTCTACTCACAAATAATTAGTCCCTCTTCAAAACGTAGCAGTTTTCAAAAGAAACATTTGTTTTTTGAAAACTTCAACTTTTCTGAAGACCAATTATATCGCTCATTATCATACTTTGGTGATTCATATGAGTCTATTAAAGATTCACTTTTTAAATTAACTAACGATATTTATCCTCTAGATACATCTACTACTTTTTATGATGGAACTAACTTCTATTTTGAAATAGATAAAGAGGATGACCATAGAAAAAAAGGACCCAGCAAAGAAAAAAACCAAACCCTTTAGTAAGTATTGGCTTATTACTAGATAATAATGGTATCCCAATTGATATGAACATCTATCCTGGTAATGAAAAAGAAAATGGTCATTTCACTAAAACAATTAAAGAATTGAAATCTAAAAATAAAATTAAAGGGAAAACTGTTTTTGTCGCAGACAAGGGTTTAAACACTCAAGAAAACGTTTATGAAGCCTTAAGAAACGGTCATGGCTATATTTATAGTCAAACCGTTAAAGGTGCCAAAGAGGAACTTAAAATATTAATTGAAAGTGATTTAGGATTTGAACCTATCTATAACGATTATGGTGAAGAAAAATATAAAATAAAAGAATATACCGACGATGTTATAATTGAAATTGATAAAAAGAAATATAATGTTACTCAGAAATACGTCATTACTTGGAGTAAAAAATATGCCGAAAAAACGGCTTATGAAAGAAAAAAATTAATTACTAAAGCGAAGTCTTTTATTAAAAATCCTGCTAAATATAAAAAAGATCAATTAGGAGCAGCAGCGAAATATTTAAAAAGAGTCGCTATTGATAAGACCGGAAAAGAAGTTAAAGACCCAACAAAGCTAGTCCTCAATACAGCAAACATTGACAAAGACTCTAGAATGGATGGATTCTATTTAATAGTAACTAGCGAAATACATATGGATAAACTTGATATCTTTAAGAAGTATCACGATTTTAATGATATCGAAGAAACATTTAAAGTAACTAAAACCTTTTTAAAAGTAAGACCAGTTTATCTTCAAAGGGAAGAGCGGATAAAAGCCCATCTCTTAGTCGCATATACAGCATTAATAATTCTTCGACTATTAGAAAACAAAATATTAAAAGAAAAATATTCGTATTCACAAATTATTAATGGACTCAGAGAATATCAATGTACGCAAATAAAACCCAACCTTTACTTCTTCTTTAGTTATAACGAAGTTATAGAAAAACTTGGGGAGATATCAAAATCTAACGTTAAACTAGAAACAAAGAACATCTCAGAGATCAGAAAACTATTTAAATATTAAAAGCATTATACAACAATAAATCGTCTATTATACAACGTCAAAAATGACAAAAAGCCCATCATTGGGCTTTTTTGTCTTCAAAACAATATAATTGACTGCGGAAGTCAGGTATTATACTAAATAATTGGATTTCTTACAAACTATGTGAAAATAACAAATTAAAGGGCTGTGATAGTAAGTCAAACTTACCTTTACAGCCCATATAATTTTTTGGTTTTAAATTATTGTTATTGTTTAATTAATCCAACAACTAATTTACCATTGACTTCTGCTAAAAATGCTAAATAGTCACCAGCTTCAAATGCGATTGGATTGTCATTCCATCCACCCGCTCCATCAACGTTTTCTTCAATAAATGGAGGAACATATAATGTATCTGGTGTTAAGTTATGTAATTGACCACTTTCAGGTGATTGTGCCCACCATTCTGGAATATGCTCTTCATCATTTTTTGCAGTTTGAATGATTTTGAATGTTAAGTTCCCGTCAACTGTTACTTCTTCACCATCAATTTTGTATGTTACATCCCAACCTGCTTCACCTTCTGGTAATGTAATTTCAGCAACTACTAACCATTCAGCTTTTAAAATTTCTTTACGAACTGATTTTAATCTTTCGTCTCTTGGAGCTGCTGCTTCCATTAAGTAATCATCGTTACCTGGAGCGTCTCCCCAACCTGCAAATTGTCCGGTTACCCAGAAACTTTTTGTTTCATTTGGTAGTGGATCAT
>DURF01000056.1 GCA_012837395.1 Acholeplasma sp.
CAATCGCTTGTTATTGGTTTTCTACCACAAGTTGACTTTGGATTAAATGAACCAACTCATGCGCTACTTGCTGCATTTTTAGGAGGACTCTTAATTGGTGTAGGAATTGGTGGAGCACTAAAATACGGTACATCAACTGGTGGATTTGACATTATAGCTCAATATTTCTCATTTAAAAAAGGTATATCCGTTGGATACATATCAATGGTTTTAAATATCGCAATTGCAGCACTTGGTGCATTTATTACTGGTGGTGAAATAGTTAACGGAGTTGCAATCGGCGCAGGATTAATTTTCTCATATACAATACTAAGAACAATTGTAACAACACTAGCAACCGATATGGTTCATACAGCTTATAATTATTTAGAAATCCAAATTATTACCGAAAACCCAAGAGAGTTAATTGATAACATCTTACACAAAATGGGCCGTGGTGTTACTCTTTCTAAAGTAGAAGGAGCATATTCAACCCATGAGAAAACAATGATTATGGTTATAATATCGAGTTATGAGTTACAAAACATTGTTGATTTAATTAAAGAGATTGATGATAAGGCATTTGTTATCGCAAAACCTGTCAGTAGAATTATTGGAAACTTTAAACGTAAACGAATTGCATAAAACGGTAAAACTCGCATTTGAATTTGCGAGTTTTATTTTTAAACAAAATTTTATATTATATAGTGGTATAATTAAAGAAATAGATGATTGGAGGATAATCAATGCACTTAATTGAACTTAAAAATGTCGCAAAATATTATAAATCAGAAGATAATGTATCAGTTGGGATGAAAAACATTTCAACTACTTTTGATTATAATGAGTTTGTGGCAATTACTGGAACATCAGGATCAGGTAAAACTACACTTTTAAACGTCATAAGTGGACTTGATGGATATGAAGAAGGCGAAGTATATTTAAATGGTGAAGAAACAAGCCATTATACAATTGCTGATTGGGAAAGATATAGAGCAGCTTATGTGGGCTTTGTTTTTCAAAATTATAATATAATTGATTCATTTACGGTTTATCAAAATGTTATGTTAGCACTAGATATTCAAAATTATCCACGAAAAGAACGAAAAAAACGTGCTTTAGAATTAATTGATAAAGTGGGTTTAACAAGCCATAAAAACCATAAAGCAGCGAAACTTTCTGGAGGTCAAAAACAACGCGCTGTAATAGCTAGAGCACTTGCTAAAGATTGTCCAATTATAGTTGCTGATGAGCCGACTGGAAATCTAGATAGTGAAACAGGAAAACAAATATTAGATTTACTACATGAAATAAGTAAAGATAAACTAGTTGTAGTTGTTACTCATACTTATAGTCAAGTTGAACCATATGCAACAAGAAGAATTAGAATGCATGATGGTGTTATTATTGAAGATAAAAAGTTTAGAGAAACACCTGAAGTTGAAGATGCTAATTTAGTTGAACCGCAAAAAATGACATTTTTAGCGATTGTTAGGTTTGCTTTTAAAAATCTTTTTTCACAACCAAAAAGATTTTTATTCATCTTAATCTTACAATTCTTAGTTGTAGGGGCCCTCACTTTTGTTTATACTTCACAAATAAGAACTATTAGAGAAACTGGAATGGCTTATTCAGATGTCTTTAAATATGCCCCTGAAACAAGAGTCTTAGTCCAAAGAAGAGATGGTAGTGATATGACTAAGGCAGATATTAACTATTTAAATGGTATAAGAGAAGTAAAGGAAGTTTATGAAAGAGGTGAAAACTTCTTTACATATGAATCTAATTTATTTTTAAAGAATCCTAATAGTTACTATTCACCGAGTGTATCTTTCTTTGATGCAGCAAGTCAAATTAACTCTAGATTTATTAAAGGAAATATTGCAAAAGCAGAAAATGAAATTATGATATCTCAAAATATCGGTTTTAGTGTCGGAGATAATGTTATATTATCTGTTGATAGATATTATGATGAAATAAATGATGATGAAGACAAATTTGAAATTAATTTTAAAATTACAGGTTTAGTTGGAAATAATAATTCGACGGTTTATTTATCAGATGAATTTTTAACCAAAGATCATGGTTATGAAAAAGCTGTTAACAATAGTTTTAAAAGAAATATTGAAGATGCAATTAAAGATCAATATAGTTATGAATTGGTTATTGATGATGAAAATATGTATAGGGCTTGGGAAACTAGAAAAGATAGTCAATTAGAGAGTTTCGAATTTGAAGATAACCCTAATATATATGCAGTTATAACAAAAACTGAAACAACAGGCTATGAACTTAAAAATATAGATATACGTTTTAGTACATATCTTTTTGATAGATATGGTGGAAGAGAAATCTCCCATATAGTAACAATTCCTGCATATGTTAAAATTAACCCTAAATTTGAGAACGACTTTAATTCATGGGGTGTTGTTATAGGTGAAACTCTATTTAATGAACTAGGGGATGTTATGTATGACGCCTTAGAACATAACATTTATAATGAAGTAATTAAAAACGTTACTTTAAGTGTTAATGGAAGAGCATCAGGTAACAGAGTTTTAAATAGAATCGATAATGAAGTGTATAGAGTATTTTATCCAGCAAACATAAAAGAAGCAATTAGACCGGTCTTAGTCTTTTTACAAACAATCGTTGCAATACTGGTTATTGGATTAGTTGGATCATTTTTATATACAATACTACATGCTGTAAGTAAAAATGTTATGTCAGCTCGCCA